>CAMDNO010000292.1 GCA_945902955.1 Porphyromonas cangingivalis | reverse complement strand
ACCGAATGTCCACCCTGTGAAGCGTTAGCACCAAAGTTCGACGCTATGGCCGAATTGTATGGCGAGAAAATTAAATTTGTAAAAATTTTCCGTCAGGGAAACAAAGAATTGGCAACGCAGTTAGGCGTGAGCAGTTCGCCTACACTTGTTTTTTTCGAAAACGGCAAACAAATTCTCGACACCATTAGCGGTGGTATCAAAAAGTCGGAAATTGTAGAGCGATTGGACAAAATGATAACAACCGAAGAGGTAAGAGCGATAAAAGCCAATCAGAAAAAGACCGTTTCGGAATACGAGGTGGCTATTTTGGGTGGTGGTCCTGCTGGCTTAACTGCCGGAATTTACCTCGGACAAGCAAAAATAAAAACTGTATTGATTGACCCTGCACTTCCCGGAGGTTATATGGGCATTACGCATCAAGTTTCGAACTATCCCGGATTTGAGCAACCACAACCCGGATTTATGTTGGCGCATTACATGAGCGAACAGGCAAAACATACAGGCATCGATTTTAAAGTAGCGGTGGATATTACTTCGGTAGATTTGGCAAAAAAAGAAATTGTGATTGATGAATTGGAAACCATCAAAGCCAAGAAAATCATTATCGCCACCGGAACTACTCCTAACACGATGAATGCACCCGGCGAAAAGGAATTCAAAGGAAAAGGAATTTCGTATTGCGCCACTTGTGATGCTAAGTATTTTGTAGATAAAGAAGTTACGGTAATTGGTGGCGGAAACTCAGCGGTAGAAGAAGCGCTGTTTATCACCAAATTTGCAAGTAAAGTAACTATGATTCACCAGTTCGACAAACTTACTGCTAATCAGACCGCTATTGAGCAATTACAAGTCAACGAAAAAATTACGGTGATGTACGAACACGAACCACGCCGATTCGAAAAGCGCGATGGCAAAATGATTACCGTGGTTGAAGATTTGAAAACAAAAGAAACGAAAGAATTAGCTGCTGATGGCGTTTTTGTGTTTATCGGATTTAAATCGAACATTTCAGTTTTGGGTGAAACATTGCCCGAAATGGATAAATGGAGCTATATTAAAACCAACGAAGATATGCAAACCAACTTGCCTGATATTTATGCTGTTGGCGATATTATCAGCAAAAAATACCGTCAAATAACTACGGCTGTAGCCGATGGAACAATTGCGGCAATAACGATTTCGAAAGAAATATAAGACTTGCCCCCTAACCCCCTAAAGGGGGAATTGGAAATATTAGTATTGATAATTACAAAATAATGATATTGAATAAATTAGAAATTAACTCACAAATCGAAGCTAACTCAAACTCCCCCCTTGGGGGGTTGGGGGGCCAGAACTTATATTCCGACACCGACATGCAACTAATGCGGGCAGCCGAAGATTCGCTGCTTATGGGTAAAAACAGGGTGGCTGAACTAAAACTTTTTGCTGAAAACAATGGTGTAAAACGCATTGGCATTGCACATTGTGTGGGTATGACAAAAGAAGCTCTAAAGCTCAAAGAAACGCTTGCTGATAAATTTGAAGTTTATACCGTAGATTGCAAGTATCAAAAAGTGAAAGCTTCGGAATTTTTTAACGACGAAACGGTGAAAGGAACTGCCTGCAATCCTGCCGGACAAGCCGATTTTTTAGCACAACAAAATACAGACCTCAACATCTCATTCGGCCTGTGTGTGGGGCATGATATTATTTTTAATATGAAATCGAAAGCACCAACTACAACCTTAGTGGTGAAAGATAGGGAGCATAAACACAATCCGTATCAGGAGTTTTTGAAATAAACAATAAAATATAGTTAGGGACAACCGACTTCCTTGTCGCTTGATGGTGAAACCACTATTCTCTGTAAAAATCCCAATACTCTTTTGGTGAAACAATTTTTGTTTTTTGAAAATAATTCATTGTGAAATCATTTGTATTACCTGTAATAATATAGTCTGCTTGCGATGCTAAGGCAAGTTCCAATAATCTATTATCTGCATCATCTTGTATAATATGAATTTGTTGTATTGGTTCAAACTTTGTAGATTTTGCTTCAATTTGAGCTAATACTGATTCAGCCTTACTGCTAAAATCTGGATATTTACTAAATTTCGGCCTGTTTAAAACCTCTAAATACTCCTGAAATAAATCATTTGAGATGCAAACTTCAACAAGATTTTCGAAAACATAATTATAGACTATAAAATAAGGATAATTACGTTGTATTAAAGCCGAAACTAATACATTTGTATCAATGATTATTTTTTGCATTTCGAACTGCTTTTACTTCATTGCTAATTTCATCCATAGTTAAAGTTGAAAGCTTGTACTTCTCGGATAGATGAATACATTTGTTTAACATTTGCTTTGAAAGTTCTTTGTTAACAATATCAACAAATTCGGTAAATGATAATTTATCGGTGTTAATACCAAACTGATTGTATTCAAAGTCAGATATTGAAATATTTAAAGTTTTCATACCTTATAATTTTTAAGTGAAAGTACTGAAAATTAGATTCTCTAAATTACAATTTTAAGTTTTTTCCACAAACACACTGCAAATATAAAAAAAACTTCTTTATGTTTGAATAACAAACACATTTAAATATTGTTTGCTGTTTTTTTTAAATATAGTTAGGGACAACCACCATCATAGGGACAAGCGACATCCCTGTCGCTTGATGGCATCTTCAAGTAGTAAGGAATTGAAAATCGACGTAGTCAAACCGTTTGTGCCCAACTAACTTTTGCATTTATTGATATATATCCTTACGATGTCCCAAAGTAATGATGTCAATAACAAGTTCCATGTCGTAAATATCGTAAATTACTCGATAATTTCCAACTCTGATTCTGTAACCATCTCTACCTTTCAATTTTTTAAAACCATGAGGGCGTGGGTTTGTAGACAATGCACTTATTGCATCGAAAATTGGCTCAGCTATTTTATCCGAGAATTTATCTAAACTTTTTTGAGCTTGTTTTGATAATACGATATTATAGACTGGCATTGCTTAGCTTGCGGTTTTTTAAATAGTCGGAAAATGCCATTCGTTCGCCGGTGTCTTGTTTTTTTGCACTATCGTAAAGCC
>CAMDNO010000291.1 GCA_945902955.1 Porphyromonas cangingivalis | reverse complement strand
TCGCGGCAATAAGTGGAATACCGGCGATACAGGTCGGAGTAATAAGCGGGTGTCATATTGCCACCACAGCCCCAGCTCTCGTTGCCAACACCCAGGTACTTCAGTTTCCATGGTTTATCGCGTCCATTTTCGCGTCGCAGTCTTGCCATAGGGCTATCACCTGCTGAAGTAATGTATTCTATCCACTTGGCCAATTCCTCCACCGTACCACTGCCTACATTACCACTCAGGTAAGGCTCACAACCGAGAATTTCGCACAAATCAAAAAATTCGTTGGTGCCAAAACTATTATCCTCAATCACTCCGCCCCAGTTATTATTCACCATTTTAGGGCGTTTTTCACGCGGGCCTATGCCGTCCATCCAATGATATTCGTCGGCAAAGCAACCACCCGGCCATCGCAAAACAGGTATCTGAAGCTGTTTTAAAGCATTGAGTACATCGTTCCGATAGCCTTTTGTATTTGGAATAGGAGAATTTTCGCCCACCCAAATACCACCATAGATGCAGCTGCCCAGATGTTCGGCAAACTGACCGTATATTTCTTTGTTTATCACAGTTTTACCCTGATTGGTATGAACCCTGATTTTTGTTTGAGCATGCGTTTGTGAAAATGCAATAAGTGCTATCAGAAATGTGAAAAGTGTTTTATTCATAATATTTTAGTTAGGAGCTTTTTATTCAAAACTCAAAAGTCGGATTGGAATTTCTTTCTTATTATTACCAGTACTATACATTAATTTAAGCGCTTCTCCACTAATATTTTCAAAGTAATCTACCCGTATTGAGTGTTTTCCTTGTGTAAGTTCAATGCTGCCGGCTTTTTCTATTTCGCCATGAGAGCCATCGTTGTCGATAATTAGTTTACCGTCGATATACAGTTTACTACCATCGTCGGAAAGCAGGAAAAAAGTGTAATTGCCCGCAGTTTCGATTGACATAATTCCCTGAAAACGAATGCCAAAATGGTCTTCGCGGCCTTTAATGGCAGCAAGGTCAAAACCCCTAGAGGTTCCTTTTTTTAGTGGTGTCAAGTTCTTAAAATCGGATGTATTGCTAAATTCTCCTTCGAAATATTCGTAGTTTAATCCGTTTATTTTAGGGTCAAAAGCTTCCACTTCAAGTTGTGCAATATCGCTGGGCTGCTTTCCTTTCTGGAACGCTTTGGCTTTTACAACCGAATAATCAGTCAATTGGAAAGGTTTGGAATAAACAGCTGATTTTTGGGTAGGCATAGTGCCATCCGTAGTGTAATATATAGTGGCATTAGCGGTTAATGTTGTGAGTGTTACCAATGCTTTTGATGGTTTCGTAATCAACTGTTTATCAACCACAATACCGACTTTCTGAACGTAAGGTTTGGGGTCGTCAATTTGCAATGTCACAGGGCCGATAAGTCCCGATGGCATTAGTGGAGCATTGGCATCAGGTGCTGTGGTGGCGTTTGTAGTGCGTTTTTCGGCTGGCAAATTAGCATCGCCCACCAAGCGGTTATTCCAGGTGTTAGTTATCTCTATTTCGAGCACATTATTTTTCTTTTTCAAGAACTTGGAAATCTCTACTAAGTGAGGTTCTGCCCACACTAAGCCCAAAGCCTGACCATTTAATTTTACTTCGGCCAATGAATTAAATTCGCCTAAATTGAGGTACACCGCCTTGTTTGCATTGAACTTTGGAGCATTGAACACTTTCCGATAACGGGCTGTTCCGCTGTAATAATTAATACCTTCTTCGGGACGCTTTGTCCAGTCTTCGAGCTTGTCAAAAACCACCGATTCGGGTGCTCCCTGTTTTTTATCAAAACCTACCGTCCACGCACCAACAAGTTCTCCAATTGTTTTTTTACGAACAAAATTGATAGGATTTGTAGTAGCAGTAGTGGCTTTTTTTCGGAAAACAATAAAATAGGACTCGCGAGGAGCAAATACTAACGGAACAATGGTTTTGCCATTTTCCATTTTAAAATCGGGCAAATCACGTAGTTCTTTCGTTACCGGACTCCAAAGTTCTGGCTGCAAACCGGTTACTCTGAACGATGGTGAGAATTCAGCCGGTTGGTCTTTTTGATTCGAGATGTAATAAATCTCGGCATCGGCGGCCGAACGATGAATCCAAGGAAATGATGTGGCATCGATATTTCCAATATCAGGAATAAGATTCAAGTCATTGAAAACCGCTGTCAGCTCTACTCCGTTGTATATTTTCCCTTTGCCAACTGCTATGCTCTTCGTTTGTATGCCATCGCAATTTTGCCACAGTTCGTGCGCCATTTTTTTCACTTGCTCATCGCAGGCGGGATAATTTTGGAGACTTGGCGAGCTAGTTGGAGCTGGTCCTACCACAGTTCCACCATCGTTAATCAGTTGTTTCAGTTTGCTTAACACGGCAGGACGCATGGTGTTTTGCGGTGGCAATACCAACACTTTGTACGACATACCATCGGGTAATACAAAACGATTATTCTTCACCTCCATCTTTTCAATTACTTCGGCATTTGCATAATCAAAATTGTACCCATCGGGCAATTGTGGATTACGGATTCCGGTCATTTTAGGCGCATCTTCGCCCGTGAAATAAGCCACATCCGCCACATATTTACCTTGTTGCAGCATATAATGTGTCCGACGCATATAATCTATCCATTCTTTGGATTGATAAAACCAAGTATTATGGCGATTAAATTCCACCCCAAACCAAGCATTTATTCCGGGCACTTTATCTTCGTAAGGTTGGTGAATGTACACGTGCATCACAAAATGATTGATGCCTTTGGTAGCAGCCCAGTCGCCACGTTTTTTCAAACTCCACGGTTCCCAGTTCCACATAGGTTCACCCGAAGTAAATGCCTCGGCATGCACCACATTTTTGCCATAACCGTGTGCTGCCGACGATGCTGCGCGAAGTTCCAATCCTTCGGCATCGTCGCCGGTCCAGAATTCGCCACCTATCTCGTCGCTCTGACCGCCATATTGCAAAAATTCGCCCGGATAACCCCAGTGCCCATAGTTTTCTAACCAAAGTTTCAAGCCATATTCATTGGCTTTTTGGCGTAATCCACCCACGTAATGATAGGAAATGCGGTCGGCAAT
>CAMDNO010000290.1 GCA_945902955.1 Porphyromonas cangingivalis | reverse complement strand
TTTGCCTATTGTGCTCTATATTATATATTTGCATATAAATTTTCTTTCTATTGTGCCTATTGTGGTTCAATTGATTTTTACCTTGGTAAAAGGAATTCAACAGTTTTATAACGAATATGAATATTACTTGACTAATGTGGATAAGCAGTTAAAAAAAAATGCTGTTTTTGAGAATGAATCCAAATTGCTATCTTTGTAACACCAAACTAATGGTAATTTTATGAACGAATTAGAAACACTTTTCTTGCAATTTACGGGCGAAGAAGCCCTTACAAGTACCGAACTTTCGGCTTCGGGCTCCAATCGTAAGTATTTTCGCATTGCCGGCAAATCCAATACCGTAATTGGTGTGGAGGGCACTTCGGTCGAAGAAAACAATGCCTTTATACAAATGGCTAAGCATTTTTATTCCAAAGGGTTAGCTGTTCCACGTTTTATTGCACAATCGCTCGATGGTTTGTTTTATTTACAGGAAGATTTGGGCGACACGCTGCTTTTCGATTACATTGCCGAAGGGCGCAAAACCGGTGTTTTTTGCGAGTCCGAAAAAGATATGCTGCGCAAAACCATGCGCTTATTACCCCAAATACAGGTAAAGGGAGCCGAAGATTTCGATTTTTCGGTGTGCTATCCGCAACCTGAGTTTAACGAGCGTTCCATTTTGTGGGATTTAAACTACTTTAAATATTGTTTCCTGAAATCGACCGGACTGGATTTTCAGGAAAATAAACTGGAGGATGATTTTGTAAAGCTATCCACCATTTTACTATGCTCCAATACCAATACATTTATGTACCGCGATTTTCAGAGTCGCAATGTGATGGTAAAAAACGGAGAGCCTTACTTTATTGATTTTCAGGGTGGTCGCAAAGGTCCATTGTATTATGATGTGGCTTCGTTTCTGTGGCAGGCAAAAGCCAAATACAGCGACGAATTGCGCACCGAATTGCTCGGAGAGTATCTTACTGCTTTGCAAAAAATTAATCCGGTTAATGAGTCCGATTTTCGAATGCAGTTAAAGCATTTTGTGCTTTTCCGTACCCTGCAAGTGTTGGGAGCTTATGGTTTCCGGGGTTATTTTGAGAAAAAACCGCATTTCCTGCAAAGTATACCGTTTGCTATCGAAAACCTGCGCGAGATTATACGCGAAGATATTTCGGATTATCCGTATTTGCTAAGTGTACTGCGCGAAATGACTGAACTCAAGCAGTTTACTGAAGTGGAAGTGCGTAAACCATTAATCGTAAAAGTGTATAGTTTTTCGTACAAAAAAGGTATCCCCAACGACGATTCGGGCAATGGAGGTGGATTTGTGTTCGATTGCCGCGCTGTGAATAACCCCGGCAAATACGAACGTTATCAGCAACTTACCGGTCTCGACGATTCGGTGGTTAAGTTTCTCGAAACCGACGGCGAAATACTTACTTTCCTCGACCATGCCAAAAATCTTGTAAATGCTTCGGTAAAACGCTACAAAGACCGTGGTTTTACCCATCTTATGATTTCGTTTGGCTGTACGGGAGGACGACACCGTTCGGTTTACTCGGCTCAAAAAATGGCCGAACACATACATGCTGCTTTTGGAGTGGAAGTGCAACTCATTCACCGTGAGCAAAATATTGAACAACTATTTGAAACTGCAAATTAAGAGTGGGGGGCGTTTTCCAATTGCCTCCTGCTTTAGCCGGAGGATAATTGAGAATATGCTTTGCGAACTTATCTGGAATTATAAAGCCTGTAGCATCATTAATCTAAATTTCTTAGCAGTTTAATACTGCTCCATATCACTCGGAAAATCACCCGATTTCACATCGGAAACATAGTGTTTAATTGCTTCATTCATAATTCCTTGCATGTTAGCGTAACGTCGCAGAAAACGAGGCGAAAAATCTTGAGTAAGTCCAATCATATCGTGTAGTACCAATACTTGCCCGTCGACACCATTACCAGCACCAATTCCAATAACAGGTATTGTGAGCTCGGAAGCCACTTGTTGTGCTAATTTTGCTGGGATTTTTTCGAGAACTAAACCAAAACATCCAGCTTCTTCGAGCAAATGTGCATCGCGAATTAACTTTTCTGCTTCCATATCTTTTTGAGCCCTCACGGCGTACGAACCATATTTGTTGATAGATTGCGGCATAAGGCCCAAATGCCCCATCACCGGAATGCCGGCGCTTAAAATACGTTTTACCGATTCGATAATTTCCTCTCCACCTTCGAGTTTCAGGCAATCGCCATGCGTTTCTTTCATTATGCGGATAGCGGAAGCAAGTGCCTCTTTCGAATTTCCCTGATATGATCCAAATGGCATATCTACTACTACCAAAGCGCGTTTTACGCCTCGTACAACAGATTTTGCAAGGAAAATCATTTGGTCGAGTGTAATTGGGAGTGTTGTAGAGTTTCCGCAAATTACGTTGGATGCCGAATCGCCAACAAGAATAATATCCACACCTGCATTGTCGACAATTGCGCCCATTGTAAAATCGTAAGCTGTTAACATACTTATTTTTTCACCACGTTTTTTCATCTCTATCAAGCGCTGTGTGGTTACTCTGCGTATATTTTCGTTGTGTATTGACATGTTTTTCTGTTTTATTTTAATGAGTTTGCAAAGATATGGAATATATTTTCATTTTTTGCTTTATTCGATTTCTAATAATTATATTTGATTATTTATGTGCTTATTTATCAGTTAGATATGTTTTTTTATTTATTCATTTAACTTAAATATATAGCACAAAACGATTATTATTTAATATTTAAAGTTATCTTTGCAGTCCTTTTTAAATTGAAGTAAAATCATTGAGATTTCTATAATTTATTTTTAATTAATTTACTGAAAAATAGTTGTTTAAAATACTTTTTTCCTTGTTTTGTATTCGTCAAAATACTATATATTATGAACAATAATGATAATTTGTTAAATAGAACCGATATTTTTTCACACCTAACATCACTTCGTTACGTACCACGCTGGATTGTTTTGTTAATTGATATTGCCCTTTGTGCGATAGCTTATTTTATTGCAAATTTTATTATTAGCAAAATATATACAGGACAACCCGATTTTCGAATCTTTAATTTTTATCAAGATTTGACAATTATTTTAGCTGCACAAATTGTTTTTTT
>CAMDNO010000289.1 GCA_945902955.1 Porphyromonas cangingivalis | reverse complement strand
ACTGAAGCAACAATAAACAGCGATTTATCACCAACCGAAATGTTTTTTTCTCCGGTTTGGGTTTCGCCTTTGGGGTCGGTTACGTCGGCAGTAATAGTATAGGTATAAAAACTGCCACGCCAGCTTTCAGCTCCTGTTTTTGGCTTTTCGGGTACAAACGAAACTTCAAATTTCCCGTTCGTATCAGACATCGCGCTGCCGGTTGTGATTTCTGTTTCCGGCTCATTCCACCACCAGCAGTAGCGGTGCGAAGTACGTGTAACACGGTATTTTACTTTCGCACTTCCAATATTATAGCCTGCGAATGCTTTTACAATTCCGCTTACAATTACTTTTGTACCAAAGCGAATTTCAGCTGTTGGTTTGTCAATTGTAACCTCGAAAGTAGGTCGTTTATATTCCTCTACATAAATGACTTCAGAAAAATGATCAGTCTGAATGCGATAGGCGCCATTTAATCCACCTTCTGGCAATACAAACTCACCGGCAAACGAGCCAAACTCGTTTGTCTTGAATGTTTTAGAACTTACTTTTTGATGGTTAGCATCGTACAACGTAACTTCGTACGAAGCCGATTTTTGAACTTCTTGTTTATTTTTATTGGAAAAATAAGCAATTCCTTTAAAATAAACCACTTGCCCTGGACGATAAAGCGAGCGGTCGGTAAATAATTTTAACTGAGGTTTTTCGTTGATATAAGGCTTGTTTTCATTGAAATAACTATACGAAGTAGACGAAAAATATTTGTCGTTACCAAGTTGAAGGAAAAGGATATGATCGGAATATCTGTTTGAAAAAGGGATTTTACAAAAGCCATTTTTATCTGAAAACAGGGAGTTTTTTAATTCCAACTTATAGCCATTTCCGCTCCATTTGTTTTGATATACAGCTACTTTTGCTTTGGCAAGCAGATTTCCTGTTTCACGATTCAGTACATATAAACTTTGAAAATTAGCCTCCGAAGTGCGTTGAATAAATCCTAAATCGGACACTACAAAAACTGTTTTCGAAAATTGTGTACTTTCCTCGGGCGAAAGTTTTTCCTGTACATTCACTTCGTAAATACCGTAATCGCCTGTTTGTAAGTTTATTGTGGTGTCGGTTACTTCAAAATCCGGATTCGGTTTTACAGCTATAGTGCGACTTTCTACTAAGGTGCGATTTGGAAATGAGCCATTGTGTATATGCTGATTCTGTTTGTATTCGTAATATTCTTGAGCCGTTGCATTAATACGATATACATTCATTTCCAACAGATTAAGGTTGGCAGAATTGATTTTGAACTCTAATTCAGCTTTTGGCCTAACGAGCTCTTTGTGAAGGATATTCAGACTTTTTTGTGTAATTTGTTTCTGCAAGTTTTTCAATAAATTAATTCGCCGGTAGGTAGGGAATTTTTCAATTCCAAGTTTGCAAATTTCGAATGCTTTTCGTTTAAATGTTTTGTTTTCGGGCGTTTCGTCTTGATTTTGAAGATAATAATTTGCTTTTTCGTTCCATATTTCTACAACAAATTCATTGGCGGCATACTGAGTTTCCAAAGTTTCTAAAGCCTTGAAATAGAGTGAATTATTTTGTGTTTGCGCTTTCAGATACTGCAATCGGTTAAGGTCGGTATATATCAACGCTTGTTGATTTTGGCTTTTTAAATGGAAATTAATCAGTTGTTGATAAGTTTCTATTGTTTGATTTTCAATTGAGTTTTTGTATGTTGAATCTTGTTTTAGACTACCAAAATCAGCAGCATTGCCAAATAATCGGGCATCGTCAAGCGGATTTTTTAAATCGGTTGCTTGCGAAATTTCTTGCAGCAAACTAATACGCCGATAGGCTAAAAAATCGAACAAAGTGGGTTGAAAAATACGGCTGTCATCACCCTTATCAATCAACGCTTCAAATTCAGATAAATCGGTATTTTGAAGTTTATCAGCTTGTTGCAACGAAGCTGTAAGCAATTTTGTAATTTTATCAAAATAAATATTTTTTGTCCATTCTTTCAGGTCATCGGGCACATTTCCAACTACTTGAGTTCGTCTATTAATTGTCCACGCATCGTGTTGGTAATGTCGGGCATATAGTTCGGCAGTCATCGAAAGTAGCAATGCTTTTTTATCAGCAGTAGTTTCTTTTTCGGCGAAAGCTTCAAACTCGCGAATCAACTGTGGTGCTTTATCGGGGTCAATGTCGAGCGTAAAGCGCATTTTATACAGCATAGCTTTAATAATCTCTGCCGTATTTTTTTCTTTTTGTGCTTGCGCAATAATCTCATCGACTTCTTTTAGAGCCGATTCAGGCAACTGTTTTTCAGCCATTTCCTCTACGGTTTTCCATCGAAGGGCGAGGGGAGTGGTTTCATTTTTTTGTGCCAACAAAATAACTACAATCAGCATAGCGGCTGATGCAAAAAGGATTGATTTTTTTAATAATCTGATATTCATAATGTTATTTAAAATTACCCCAAACCCCTAAAGGGGCTTAAGAATTAAAATTTTTGATACTAACTTTTCCCCTTTAGGGGTTAGGGGTTTTCACCTCACAAACACCAACTTACTCTCAGACGATAAATGCGGATTAAACCAATAACCACCATCGCTAAAGCCTTTTATATCTTCGATGTTTTCGATTTTATTTTTAATCAAGTACCGTGCCATTAAACCTCTCGCTTTTTTGGTGTAAATAACGATTGGTTTCAGCGTGTCATTTTTATATTCCAAAAATTCAAAGTCGATGACTTTTACTTTTTTATTTTTCAAATCCAATGCTTTAAAATATTCGCTCGATGCCAGATTTATTATAACTTGCGGTTGCGTGTTTTTAAGTGCTTTTAAAACAAATTTAGTGATGCGTGCTTGCCAGAATGCATACAAATCTCTGCCGTTTTCGTTTTTTAGTGCCGAACTTACTTCGAGTCGATACCCTTGTATCAAATCAAGCGGTCGAAGTGCGCCATAAAGCCCTGATAGAATGATTAAATGTTGCTGGGCAAATTCAAAATCGTCGGCAGTAAAATCGGTTGCCTGTAATCCTCGAAAAACTTCGCCATCGAATACCAAAGCAGCCTGTTTCGCATTAGCAAGTGTAAATGGCAAATGCCAGTTGAAATACCTATCGTAGTTTAATTCGGTAAGTTTATGGTTAATATCGAGTAGTTTGCTGAGTTCAGTAGGTTGTAGCTGCCGCATCAAGTTGACCAGTTGTTTGGCCTCTTTCATAAATTGCGG
>CAMDNO010000288.1 GCA_945902955.1 Porphyromonas cangingivalis | reverse complement strand
TGCACAGGCGATAAAGTGTATGCCGACGAACAAGGAATTGTTTATTTTATTGGCAGAACCGATGAGCAGTTAAAAATAAGAGGTTACAGAGTTGAACCGGCCGAAATTGAAGCACAACTGAATAAAATGGAGGGTGTTGAAACAAGTATTGTTTTAGCCCAAAAATCAAAAAACGGAGATTTGAAACTGATTGCTTTTTATAAGCTAAAGTCAGAAAACGGCGACATTCAGGCAATAAAAGAACAATTGAAAAGCCATCTTCCTGCTTATATGATTCCCGAAAGTTTTATTGCTATTCCATCCATTCCGCTAACATCGAATGGTAAGATAGATAAACGCAAACTATTGGAAATTAGTGATGTACAGCAATCACTTGAATTGTCGGCAACCGATAAACCTACTACGGAGGCTGAAGAATACTTGCTTGGTTTATGGCAAAAAATTCTTGGTATTTCGCACATCGGCATTCACGACGATTTTTTCGAAATTGGAGGACATTCGCTCAAAGCAGTTGCATTGATGGCTCAAATACAAAAGGAAAAAGGCCTGAAACTGCCACTTGCAAGTCTTATCCAATACGCTACCATCCATAAATTTGCCAAACTATTAACTGCCGAAAGTAAAACGAATGCATGGAATTGCTTGGTGCCAATCAGGACAGAAGGTAGTAAAACCCCCATTTTTTTAATTCATGGTGCCGGGCTTAATATTTTGTTATACAAATCCTTATCAACCTATCTTGATCCCGACCGTCCCATTTATGCATTTCAGGCAAGCGGGTTGGATGGTAGCAAACCAATAAAAAACAGCATCCCTGAAATGGCTGCCGAATACATCGACGAAATGCTCCGCGTTCAACCCTCGGGTTCGTATATTTTGCTGGGATTTTCGTTGGGTGGATTTATTGCATACGAAATGGCCACACAAATCCGCATGTTAGGTAAAAAGGTGAAATTTACAGGTTTAATCGATTCCGTTTCGTATTTGGCACATTACTACAATTCGAATTTCGAAAAATTTAAAGTGGATGCAAAATGCTTTTTGAGTCGTCCATTTTACCTGTTTTGGCTATTTTTAAAAACTCCCAACGACGAAAAGCGCCGGTTTGTGAAACTGAAAAATAAAAATTTCAAATTAACTATGTTGTATTATTTTACAAAATTGGGACTTATTAAGCAACAACATATTGGCGAAGAGCTTGAGCAACTGTCATTTCTATCGGATAATGTACTTATAGCCATGAACGAAAGTTTGAAAAAATACAAACTTAATACGGCCGATTTTCATATCGATTTATTTAAAGCAGGTAAAGCTACTTTTTACATTTACGAACCAAAATATTATGGATGGATAAAATTTGCAAAGTGGGGAATAACCACGCACACAATACCAAGTGAGCATTCCAAACTATTTGCAGCGCCATACGATCGACTTTTTGCCGAAATTATCGAAAACAGATTAGCCAAACTTGAAGCAGATGAAGTGGCAGAAAATTAGTAGCATATCTAATATTGACTTCGACTCTGATATAATTGTAGTTTATGTTCAACTTCAGCCCGAAATGCAGGATTGGTTTTGTACCCTATTAACCGAAAAGGAATTGATTCATTATTCAAAATTCAGGAACAAAACTGCGCTTCAATGCAGGGCAGTACTTCGATTGATATTGGCGGAGTACTTACACACTTTGCTTCACAAAATCGACATTCAAACCACCTCAAAGGGTAAACCATTTTTAGCAGATAATGCATTGAATTTCAATGTAAGCCACACCAATTCGGCTTATATTATTGTTTTAAGTCGCTCTGGGCGGGTAGGTGTGGATATGGAACAATTATCGGGTAACGAAGACATCGAAGCCATGGCCAATTATGCTTTTTCGGATTTCGAAAAGCATCAATTAAATGCTGCAACAGCAAAAGAAACTGAGTATGAAACTATCTGGACGCTCAAAGAAGCATTGCTGAAAGCACTTGGTGTGGGTTTAACAACTAAATTAAATCAAATCAATGTGTACGAAAAGCTTACGGGTTACAAGCTTAATCACCTTACTTTTATTTGTCCCGGAGGCGAAACCGGAAGCGTAGTGGCAAATGGTAACCTGCATTCGCTCATAAAATCATCATATATTTATGGTGAGGAGTAGTTATTTTACTTGTTGAATAATCTTATCAAAATCGCTCTCTATCAGCTTGTTTTGTTCAAGTCTATATTTTTCGTATTCGTTTTCGGCAAGAGTCAGGGCTACTTCGTGCGAAACTTTACCTTGATGAGTCAGAATTGCTTCTTCATTAAATTGTAAAAATGCATCCAATTTTTTCACCCAGTCCTTCATATACATCACCACACCTTTCCGGGCCTGACTATCGGCATAATCAAGGTACATCGTAACAATGCGGTTAAGTCCATCCAACTCGCTCTCGTTCAGGTAGTTCTTTGCTACAACCACATCGGTTTTCCTGATTGCTCCTTTTGGTGCATTTTTCCATGTAGTTAAACCCATATTTTCTTTCAGACTATTGGCACGCGAAGCAATCAATTCTGCGGCTGTGTGCCCGGTTATTGCCCAATGAAGTTTGTTTTGTACCGTTGCAAAAAAATCCTTTGTTGTTTTCTCCTCAAACTTATAATCGGCACTGCATTGCGCATAAATATCAGTAATTTTTTGATAAAAACGACGTTCACTGCTACGAATATCACGAATCCGAGCGAGTTGTTCTTCAAAATAATCCTTACCAAAAATATTATTCGGATTTTTTAGGCGTTCATCATCCATTGTAAAACCTTTGATGATGTATTCCTTCAGTCGCTCCGTAGCCCATATTCTGAAAGCTGTTGCCTGATTGCTATTAACACGATAACCAACTGATATTATTGCATCGAGGTTGTAAAACTTACTAAACGACACTTGTGTTTTGCCTGCTATAGCACCATGTGGAGTGGTATGTGCAAAATTTGCACATACCACTTCTTCAACCAATTCACCAGCTTTGAATATTTTGCCTAAATGTTTGGTAATCACGGTTCTATCAACCCCAAACAAATCAGCAGTTTTTTGTTGAGTAAGCCATATTGTTTCATTTTGCAGATAAATTTCCAATTTTACTTTGCCGTTTGGAGTGGTGTAAAGTAGAATTTCGCTGAAACCTTCGGACGGCTGTAAGGAGTTTTTTGACATAATTATTCTTAAGAATTAAGCTGATTTTAAACCCCAAAGTTACAAAAAAAATCAATATCTGTTATATTTTTCCACCATATTTTC
>CAMDNO010000287.1 GCA_945902955.1 Porphyromonas cangingivalis | reverse complement strand
AAAATAGCCAGTATAAAAACCAAAATTGTAAATGCGACGAATTTCAAATTAGCTGATGATTTGAAAGTGAGTTTCAACACGCATTTGGGCTGGGAAGTGGGTCCACAAGCCACCATTTCTATCAAAAATCAGTTGGACAAAAATCTCATCACAAACGAAAGCTTTTTCACTATTCCTGATAATTGCTGGATAGTAAATGCTTCGGCAGGTGTTACAGTTCAATATGGTAAATTCATTTTTAAAATTCACGACCAAAAAATCATCTTTAGGGGCGATTGGGGAAAAGAAGTAGGGAGGAAAAAGTAAATAGAAAATTTGAAGGTTTGAATTAGAACTATTTGAGAGGATATTATCCTAAAAAAAACGCCATTTTCCATCTCATTACTTCAAAAAAGTGTTTTCCATTTTTCAAAAAAAACGAAAGAAATCCGATGTCTGCCAAGACGAGGCTCTTTCGTTTTTTTTAATAACAGTTTTTCTAACAATTGTCGTTAATCAAATTTTAAAAACACTAGGGTAAAACGGTTTCTAAGCGCTTGAATAATTGGTTTCTTTAGACGCTAAAAAATAGCTCATGCCTTTTTTGTGCAGGCATATTTAACTCACTCTATAATTTTTCAATATCCTATTTTGACAAATTATATATCCTGCACAAAAAAATAAAGTTCTATTATTGTATTTATTTCTCCAAAATTAGTTTAACAAATAAGGCAAATTGTAACTAATTTTTTGTAGTTTTGGCGTTTGAAAAAATTATCTATTCAATGGCCACCAACAAACACGCAATCATACGTTATCAAACACTGGATAAGTGCTTCCGAAATCCTGGAAGGACTTACTATATTGACGATTTGATAGAAAATGATTTTTCCCAACAATGCACCTCTACCACACAATTATCTATTAACTTTGTACTATCAAACAAAAACAACATAAAAACAACCAAGCACTATGCCTGAAAGTCAAAATATCGAATACAAGTCGTCGTGGCACGACGATTATCTGAAGTGGATATGTGGGTTTGCCAATGCTCAGGGTGGACGGATTTATATTGGCAAAGACGATGTGGGTAATGTTATTGGTTTGGATGATTCTAAAAGGCTGCTGGATGAAATACCCAACAAGATTAAAAATAATTTGGGCGTAAGCACCGAAGTTAATCTACTGCAAGATGGCGATAAACAATATATAGAGATTATCGTTCAAGCCTATTCAGTTCCCATTTCTTTGCGCGGTAGGTATTACTTCCGTAGTGGAAGTGTAAAGCAAGAGTTGACAGGAGCTTCGCTCAATGAGTTTTTACTCAAACGTGCTGGTCAAACTTGGGACGATGTGATTGAAACGCGAGCTACGTTTGATGATATTGACGAAAAAACGATAAAGATTTTTTTGCGAAAAGCTGAAGAGGCTGGCCGCCTGCCCGAAATTGATGGACTTACAAGCCCTGAACTGCTAGAGAAACTTCGATTAGCAAAAAACGGACAGCTCAAACGAGCCGCTATTGTTTTGTTCGGAAAGGACCCTGGGTCATTCTACCCAAATACCTTTGTAAAAATTGGTAAGTTCGAGAACGATGGCTTTACCATTCGTTTTCAGGAATTGGAAGAAGGCAATCTTATTCAGGTGTTAGACAGAGTATTACGCACGCTCGATTATAAATTCTTGATTCGCAATATCACTTTTGAAGGAATGAATCGCGTTGAAACGTTGGAATATCCGGTTGTAGCACTTCGCGAAATGCTGCTGAACGCACTTGTTCACCGCAACTATATGGGGGCGCCCACTCAAATTCGTGTTTATGTCTCTAAACTGACCGTTTGGAATCATGGTACATTGCCCGACGGAATAACACTTGATAACCTCACCAAGCCTCATTCGTCGTACCCACGCAACCCTGTACTTGCTGAAGCTTGTTTTCGAGGCGGTTTTATCGACTCGTGGGGCAGTGGCATCATGAGAATTGTAGATGCATGCAAAGCTGCTGGTTTGCCTGTTCCTATGATGGAGGAAGATGGTGGTGGTTTTATTGTACAACTAAATAAAGATAGATATTCGGAGGAGGAGTTGCGGCAGCTGGGGTTGAACGAAAGACAGATAAAAGCCGTGTTGTATTTAAAAGAAAAAGGGAAGATTACAAATAAAGATTATCAGAAGATAAATGAAATATCCAGACAGATGGCAACCAATGAATTGCATAATTTGGTAAATGGATTTAAATTGCTGATTAACAATGGATATGGAGCTGGAAGTTACTATGAAATAGTCAATCAATAGTCAATTACAGGTCAATTTTGTCATTTATTAGTCAATTATTAGTTAATTAAAAATGAGCTTTAGTCTTGAAAGTATTATTTCATATAATTTAATTGAAAAAAAGTTATTCTAAGAGAAGGAGAAACGAATTCGGCTTAATATAAAATTATTAATAATGTTTAAATGCCGAAGTTATGCCGAAGCTGCCGAAGTTATGCTGAAGTTGTGAGAAGAATTGATTTTTATTTTAATGTCCGATATGTCCGATAAATGTCCGATAAAAATAAAAACAGATTATGTCTGAAGGAACCAAAGAAATGCATTTAAAAAACAACAAAAAAAGTATTAAAAATAAACATTTCAGAACAACAATTTTAAACGTATGAAAAAGAACAATGAAACCCCTGAAGAAAAACTCGATCGGATACGAATTGAGAACGAAGAAAAGAAAAAGCAGCTAACTGAGGAGCATGGTGCATTTTTTGGTAATATGAACAATGATAGCGATTTACCACCCGAAATTGAAAGTCAGTTTCTGGATCATATTATGGCGTTCGAAAATGCTTTTCAATCGGCTGAGCGCATAAGTGTGTACGACTTTTTGGAACAACCAACCTTCCGTAAGGTAGAAGAGTTGACGAATGCCGAAGTTACGCAAGAATTAGAGCGCATAATGAAGTTGATGAGCCGTAAAATGGTTTCGATAGATACCCTCTGTGAAGTAGATGACCGTGAATTGTATCGGTTTATTACCGAAGAATTATTTCTCGAAGAAAAAGATGATATGATGATCCCAGGTATGATGACCCATTATACTTACGAAGAATTTCATCCCAATCACGAACATGATATCCGTGAACATTCAATTGAATTTTTAAATTCTTATCTAAATAGGGTCTGCTGAAAAACAGCAAACTATTTGTTAATCAATATTATATCTTTATTTTTGTGCAACAAAATGCAAGGAAATATGACATCATCCCCTAAAAGGCGTGCACAAGCCCCTGAATATGTAAGTCCAAACCAATTAGTATTG
>CAMDNO010000286.1 GCA_945902955.1 Porphyromonas cangingivalis | reverse complement strand
ATTAGTTTCGTCTCTGAAAAGTAATCAATCTGAAATTGTATTTATCAATACTAATTTCTGTTCCCCTTTAGGGGGTAGGGGCAGTCAATAAAATCACTAGATTATATCACTTTTTTTTAATATTTACCTTAGCTTGACGGCTATGCCCCAAAGGGGGCTAAGACATATTCTCTATAAATGATAGGAGAATTTAAAGATACTGCGTCTTAAAGCCCCCTTTGGGGGTTGGGGGTCATATTACAAATAATTTAAGAAACATATCAATAATAAATTCTACTTACTTAACTAAAATTTAAAATGTGTTTATCTTAATTTCTATTTTATTTGGTCCGGGGCTTAATCTAACAGATTTAAACATTGTATTTACCGGTAGACCGTTCAGAATGAGTTCATCTTCAGACCCCAAACTAACAAGAAATTCACCAACCGTATTTCCCGGCAATTCAATATTATATTCGGTTTCTAATTTGCTTTTTTTGAGATAATTAGCCTTGATTTGACCTTTGATAGTGGGTACAATTATTGAGCTATTTTTAAAATTGGACATTTGTGGGTTAATGGTTACCATGTCATATCCGGGCGTTTTAGGTTGAATACCCCACATCCAGCGGGGGATAATATTGGCAGGAGCTGCACCCCAAGCATGATTCCAATCGCCATTACTTTTATACTTCATATCCCACGCTTCGAGCGTCATGGTGGATCCAATTTTTATCATATTGTACCAGCTTCGGTCGGTTGTGGCTGTCATTAGTTTCAATGCAAAATCAGCCTCTCCATTTTTGTAAAGTGCTTCAAGCAGATACTGAGCTCCATAAACACTGCAAGCCATCCCTCTTGATTTAATATAGTTGAGTACATTTTGTAAACGCGCTTCGGGTACAACATCAAAGGCTACCAAAAACATATTGGCATGTAAAGAAGCGTGATCTGTGCCCACTCCATCCACATAATAGCCTTTTTCGGCATCGAATAATTGTTCGTTAATCGACTTTTTAACCCTAGCAGCCTTATATTCAAAATCAACAAAGTCAGCTGGTTTGTTTAATATGCGTGCAAACTCAGCCATTATTTTCATATTGTGATAATAAAATGCATTTACAACGGTATTTATTCGTTTGAACACATACCCATCCTGCTCTCCTGAATTAGGTCCTTTACCACCAAAATTCTTTGATGCCGGTGGCCAGTCAACAATATCTTTTAGTCGTTTTGTGCTATCTCTGAATCCGAGTTTTTTAAGAAAATCCACATTGTGTTTTTCCGATTGGGTACTTATGAAACCGTCTTCGACTTCCAATAGTAATAATGTTTTATATTTCAGTTGTTCATAATACTTTTCTATCAACTCCTTATTGCCAGTGTACATATAATCCTGATAAACCAGCATGGGCACATGAAGCTGCCATTCGGTAGGCCAGGTAGGTTGTGTTACAAAAAAATGCTCAATGGTTTTTCGGGCAATAGTATATTCATTATCAACACTATAATGACTCAGCTGATTTAAATAGGCATCAGCCTCATAAGGTATTCGTTCACGTTCTCCATCAATGTAGTATCCTGCAAACGAAGTTCCTTTCTGCGTGTATTTACAAATATCCCAAACCTGATTGAGGATAGTATTTGAACTCTTAAATGCACTTGAGTTTTCGTCGAAGGTATAAAAATAGGCTTCCTGATTTATATTTTCGGGTTTTAAATCCGTAATTCCAATAATTTCAGCGTATCGAAAAGGCATTAATACCGGAAATGAATCGGGCAAAGCCACGGCCATGTTATTGGTGTTTCGTTTGTCGGCAACTATGGGAAGTTGGTATGTCGAAACCGTTGGTTTTACGGCCAATTTCACTTCCTGGTACTTGATTGTTCCTCCCGGATTTTGATCAATTCTGCCATCTACTAATTTTTCGCCAATACGAATTGTAATTGAATCTGCTTTTTTAGTTTTGTAATTAATATTTAAAGTTCCAAAAGCATGTTTTCCAAAATCAGCAAAATAACTTCCATCGGCCAACTGTTGAAACGTTACGGGTTTGATAAACTCTTTCTGAAATGCATTATGTGAGGTTATTTTGTTTCCAAACTCACCTGTAGTGAACTTTTGCATTTCGGAATATTCCGATATTCGATTGTCTCCATCGAAGTAGCGAACTTTCCAAAAATAAGTAGTGTTGGGTTTTAGAGCTTCTCCACCAATTTCAATATTGGTCGATTTATTACTTCGTACATTGCCACTATTCCATATATCACCAATATTATTATCAATCAAATCTTTTGATGATGCTACCAATATTTGATATGCTTTCTGAAATTTAGCCGAAGCTGGAATCGTCCAACTAAATTCGGGTTTGCTGTCGATAATTTTTAATCCGGCAGGATTTTTAATATATTCTACAGTTAAACCTGTTGGTGCAGTTGCATAAGGATCGGCATAACGTTTACCTAACTCATCATTTTTGGCTCTAAATTCCTTTAAAACAGCCTGATACTTTTTGTTTTTTGCCAGATTATCAATCTCTTTTGGGTCTTTTTTTAGATTATAAAGCTCTTCAATTGATTTGTCGTTGATATAACGTAAGTATTTCCATTCAGCTGTTCTCACACCTTCGCTTGGTGGAATCTTGCCAAACTCCCAGAGGTGTTCAATTAAAACGGTATCACGCTCCATCGATTTTTTAGTACCTGAAACTATTGGCACCAAACTCTTGCCATGATATGCATTTGGGATTTTTACATTTGCATAATCCAGAATTGTAGCAGAAACATCAATATTCAAAGCCATCTCATCAATATCCTGATGTACTCCATTGCGAGGGTCAAATATAATCAGTGGTACCCGCACCGAATTATCGTACATCAACCATTTTCCTGCAATTTGGCGCTCACCCAGAAAATAGCCATTGTCACCCATTAAAATGATAACTGTATTTTTATCCTGACCTGTCTCTTCCAGTTTTTTTCTGATTTTCGTAATTTCCCTATCAATATCATAAATCATGCGATAATAGCCCTTCACACTGTGTTGGTACTTTTCAGGAGTATCAAATCGCCATGTCCAACGTAGGCGGTTATAACCTTGCTGCACAGCCAATGGCAAAGCATTGAAGTATTTAATATCCGATAATTCTGCTTCAGGCATATTTTTATCCTGAAACAAAAAATCAGATTCTTTATCCCAGAAGTATTGTAGTGGAGCAGTGTCGTGTGCATGTGGTGCACTGAAACTCAACGACAAACAAAAAGGTTTATCTTTAGGCGCAGTATCAATAAAATCCAAGGCTTTTTGCCCTGTATAACGGGTTAGATGAACGGTATCATTACCCAGTTTTTTGTAATAATAACCTCTAG
>CAMDNO010000285.1 GCA_945902955.1 Porphyromonas cangingivalis | reverse complement strand
GCTTATCCACATTAGTCAAGTAATATTCATATTCGTTATAAAACTGTTGAATTCCTTTTACCAAGGTAAAAATCAATTGAACCACAATAGGCACAATAGAAAGAAAATTTATATGCAAATATATAATATAGAGCACAATAGGCAAATACTTAGCGGTATTTAAATTTAACAAAATTGTACCATCTTAATCAACAAATTATTATTCTAATGTGTTCCCGATAGCTATCGGGATGGTTTAAATCTTATAGCTTGACCGAAAGGGATAAGCAGTTTTATTCGTTTAACGTTGCTGCCATATTGTTTCACAAGGTTTAAATTGCAAAAGGCATAAATATCTGCATTACGCTTTAAGCTATTAATTGTATCGATTAAGCCCTGTACATACCTAAAAGCTGTAAGCGGAGCTTTATATTCGGTAGCAATAACAACATACAGTTTTTCGATGTCAACTTCGGCTTGTTTGGAGTATTCTATCGTATAAATCATATTTATACATTCAATTTAAAGTCAGAGCCAAAGTGCTTGTTTAGTTTAGATTCCATATTTTTCCAAATCTGATTATGGGTCATTTCCGATGGTGGATTAAGGTTTCTTGGGTCAATTGCATTCAGCACTTTTACCGTTTTTGGGTGCTTTTGTAAATCATTCAAAATTCGTTTGCCAGTGGCATTAGCAATATTTATCTCAACTGTTATGGTATTCATGTTAATTTATATTTTGTTTTGATTTAAATACAAAGATACAATTAATATGCCAATGTGCCAATATGCCAATGTACTTTTTTTTCCTGCGCCACCCTGCGGTTGAGGCTCTTTAGTGGCATCAGGTATTATTTCCCTCACATTCGTGTCGGTATGAAAGCTTTAGTGTGCGTGATACAAGTGAACTCACACACTGTGGGAGTAACCAACTAATGCAACGAAAGTGAACTCACACACTGTGGGAGTAACCAACTTATGCAACGAAAGTGAACTCACACACTGTGGGAGTAACCAAAAAAGGGTACGAATTGGAAATGATTTAGCTCAATGAGAGAAAAAAAGTAATTTTGCCAATCGGTATTTAGTTAAAATAAGTTATATTTTTAGCTTTTTAAAGTCTAAATATTAGACTTTGACTATATTAATATTATTACAATCGCATCGATAATTTAAATTATTTTTAATATATAGTTGTATTATTTAATGCTGTTAGTAAATTGATAATTAACACATTCGCAAACTTATGTATATACGAAAACTATATATAAATAAAAACTATACAGCTATTAATTTTCTAAAAAGAAAACATCATTTTATTTTTTTGGAGAAAAATTGTTGAAAAAGGAATATTGCGGATAATAAAAATAAATATTACTTTTGTAAAGTTGATTGCAGCGATGCATGAGACAACAAGCTACAAGCGCGTAGATTTTGATAAAATTTAGTTGTTTATTTTTTACGTGTCTTTTTTTTTATATTTAATACCCCCGATAGCTATTGGGATTTTAATTAAAAAAAAGGCATTAGCAGGGTAAACCATTACAAGTGGAGATTAGCGAGAGCTATTGTAATTTTAGATTGTGAACTTTAAATTCATAAAATTTTAAATTTTGATAGTAATTAATTATTCTCAGCTTACGCAGTCAGAATCTGCGGAGCTGGCACTTTCCGTCCTGGGTGTTGTCGAAAGACAAAATCCGGAAGTAATGGGCGTAAAACCCCTTTATGATTTGCTAAAGGCTTTCGAGCCACAGCTCAGTTTAATCACCACACCACACGTAGCGCATCCGCTAACGTTGAGCATCGAAACCGATGTGAAGCGAGCGAAGCAACTATGTTTGGCCATAGTGAATCAGACAAAAGCGGTGGAGCAGGGAAAAGTAGAAATCCACAAGGATGCTCTATTTCAAATTGCCCCTTTAGCAAAAAAGTACCTGGCCAAAAATTACTATTCGAATCGAACAGCATTTGCCGACGGGCTACGAAATTTCGTAGATGCCGTAAATGCCTCCGAAACGATGCGTAATGCAGCAAAAGCATTGGGCTTGGAAGTATATATAACCGAACTTGGAGTGGTGAAGAGCCGCATCGACCAAAACAACGTATTGCGAAGCGAAGACTTAGTAGCACAGCGTACAGTGAAGGAGATGCAACTCAGAAAAGCGCTTAACAAGGCAATGTCCAACTTACTAAAAGCCATTGATTTGGCCGAGGTAACGAATAAGACATTCGACTTTGGGCCTTTAAAAACCGAGTTAGGTGTATTATTTACCAGCTACCGCTCGAAGCTTCGTAGCCGGGCAACCCGAAGATTAAATATTGCTATAAAAAAAGAATCAGTTGCCACGACCGCTAAATCTGTTGCAACTGAATCTAATGAGAACGGGCAAATTTAAATTTTCATTTTCAAGAAGCTCCGCTACCTGCTGGCGGAGCTTTTTTCATCTCCATGCGCAGCAATATTTTCGATAAAATTTTAATTCTGTAATTTGTTATTTATTTGTAGTTCAGTTTCTGTGGGGGAACAGATTTAATCCGAAACGAACTTAAACGTTTTAATTGACAATTAACGATTGAAAATTGATTATTAAAATTGATTATTGATTTTTTTTAAAAAAAGTAGTTGTCGAATGACAATTGATAATAAAAGAAGTTTTCTAACTTTCCCTAATCACTTTGCAAAGATATGAAATCAAAAAAAGGTATACAAGGCGATATTTTATGTTATAAAACATATATTTAGTTGTATTATACCGGTTTTTGTTAAATTATACGATTTTTTGAGCAGACGCAATTTCATTTTTACCTTACTTATCAACCCGAGCTACCCCAAACTACCTCCCCGATCCACCCCGAATGGTGAGGCTCTATTACCCGTGCTGATGCTTCTTTTAATTCAGAAGCATATTGAGCGTTTGTTTTTTGAAGATCGAGAAATTTTATCATAAATAAATGGCTAAAGCTTCGTTTAACAAAGTTTCGTTATTAAGCTCTCCACCACTCGAATAATTATTGGGTGTTAACTCAAGACTAATTTTCAGAAATTCATTATCTGGATATTTTGAAGCCATTGTTTTAACAGCTTTGTATATTTCGCTGTCTGATTTCTCATTATCTCTGGGTATAGAAATTATTTTATTTTCTTCAATTTCGACCCAAAAATGTGAACCTGCTGTTTTAGGTGGATTTACTAGCACAAATCTATTCTTTTCTTTTTTTATTTCTAATTCTACTTTACTAAAATTGAACACAACTAATAGTAAACCACAATAGACACAATAGAAAACAAAGAAAAAACAAATTTTAGACCACAATAGATAAATACCTGAAGGTATTTTAAGAGATTTTACTCGTTTTTTAATGCTTAAAATAT
>CAMDNO010000284.1 GCA_945902955.1 Porphyromonas cangingivalis | reverse complement strand
CCGAGCAATAGTCCCGAAAATGGTGGATTGGTCATGGGACCAACCATGGATCATCAAATTATCCGCGACCTGTTTACAAACACCATCGAAGCGGCAAAGGTATTGGGCATCGATACAGATTTTGCCAAGCTATTAGCCGAGAAAAAAGCAAAAATAGTCCCCAATCAAATTGGGCGTTACGGACAGTTGCAGGAATGGGTGGAAGATAGAGACGACCCCAAAAGTGAACACCGCCACGTTTCGCACCTGTGGGGCTTGCATCCGGGATGCGAAATTTCGCCACTTACCACGCCCGAATTAGCGGAAGCTTGCCGTGTTACGCTTCGCCATCGTGGCGACGAAGGAACAGGCTGGTCGCGCGCATGGAAAATCAATTTTTGGGCCCGCCTGCTCGATGGCGATCATGCGTATCTTATTCTAAACAACCTTATTGTACCTTCGTTTACAACCGACGATGTAAAAATGGCCGAAGGTGGTGGTTTATATACCAATTTGTTCGATGCCCATCCACCATTTCAAATTGATGGAAACTTTGGCGCGACTTCGGGCATTACCGAAATGCTGTTTCAAAGCCATTTACGCAAACAAAACGGCGATTATTACCTCGATATTTTACCGGCATTGCCCACCAAATTTGCCAACGGAAAAATTACCGGACTCGTTGCCAAAGGTGGTTTTGAAGTAAATATAGAATGGAAAAATAATACGTTGACGAAATTGCAAGTTGTATCTAAAATTGGTAATAATTTGAATGTTAGATATAAAGGCAAAGTTGTGAGTCTGAAAACGGCGAAGGGGAAGAAGTATAAGTTTGGCGTTGAGGATTTAAAATAAAATGCTTGCTGTTTAAAAAGAATATTGTATTTTTGTGAACTGATAATACGAAATAATAGTATGTGTAGTTCACAAAAATACAAAGTAGATTCGGTTTTTAGTTTATATAACGATACTCGATCGGTGTTCAAACTGAATGATATCGCTATGTTAACAGGCGAAACAAATTTTGTATCGCTAAATAAGAAACTAAATTACTCTGTACATTCAGGGAAATTGCTAAATTTACGCAAAGGAATTTACTCAAAATTGAATTATGATTTAGAGGAATTGGCTTGTCGTATTTTTTTGCCTTCGTATATTTCGTTAGAATATGTACTTCAAAAGTCAGGAATCATTTTTCAATACAGTTCCGAAATAACTTCGGTGAGTTATTTAAGCCGAAGTGTAACAATCAATGATAAAGATTTCACATTTCGTAAAATTAAAAACTCAATTTTAATGAACACCTCAGGTATTGTTCAAAATATGAATGCTGTCAATATTGCAACACCTGAACGGGCATTTCTCGATATGCTATATTTGAATACGAATTACACATTTGATAATGTACATGTTCTAAACAAAGAACTTATTTTCAAGCTTTTACCAATATATAATTCGAAAAAACTTACTGATAGAACAATTAAAACTCTGAATTACAATGGACTTAAATAAGCATAAATTTTTAATGCTCCAAATTTTAAAAGATATTTATTCGGATATCGAACTAGCTAATTCATTGGGGTTTAAAGGGGGTACTGCGTTGATGTTTTTTTATAATTTGCCGCGATTTTCAGTTGATTTAGATTTTAATCTTATTATTGCTGAAAATGAAGAGCTTGTTTATCAAAAAGTTAGAAGTATTTTGCTGAAATATGGAAAGATATTTGATGAGGCAAAGAAGTTTTATGGGCCAATCATAGTTTTAGATTATGGTGTTGGTGAGCGAAAATTGAAGGTTGAAATATCAAATCGGCAATTTGACAACCATTACGAACTAAAAAATCTATTGGGAATCAATATGAAAGTGTTGGTAACTTCAGATATGTTTGCTCATAAATTATGCGCTTTATTAGATAGAACTGAATTGACCAATCGTGATATATTTGACACCCACTTTTTTTTACAACAACGTACACCCATTAACAAAAAAATAGTTGAAGAGAGAATGAATTGCACACTTACTGACTATTTGCAACAATGTATCGAAAGTTTGGAAAAGACTTCGGACAAAGGTATCTTGAATGGACTTGGAGAATTGATGGACGAAGACACTAAAAAGTTCGTTCGAACAAAACTCAGAACGGAAACCATTGATTTACTGCGTTTTTATAAAGAATACCCGATTATAGCATAATGTTTTAAAACAAAAAAGTATCATTTATATATATGTCTGTCCGAAATATTCCGAATATTTCGGACAAAAGTTACTTTAATCGAAAAAAAGAATATTTTATGAGACATTTCTCTATTATCACATTACTTCTTTTCTTAATTCTCACCACAACCCTTTTTAGTCAAAAAACCTCCAACATCAACTGGCCTCAATTTATTGGCCGGCACGATTTGGTATTTGAGCAACTGCCCTTGCAATGGAACGAAGGCGCTTTTGTGGGCAACGGACAAGTGGGCATGATGATGTTTGCCACGATGAAAGACAATCGCATTGATTTTCATATTGGCCGACAGGATGTGACCGACCACCGCAAAGCACCCGACCGTAAAACGTCGATGGGCGTACCTGGAGCATCAGTTTTGTTTGATTTTCCGCGATTGGATATTGGTAAAATGGCCTTACGTCCTGCCGGGAAAATTCTATCCGGTTCGTTGCGACAGGATTTGTGGAATGCCGAAATTCGTGGAACCATTGTTACTGATTTAGGTACTATTACGCTTAGGGCTTATACACCTTATCAGCGAATGATCAATATCTTCGAAATTTCGTCTACCGAAATAAAAGATGGCAAACCTGCAAAATACAAATGGGAATTTCGTCCGGGCAATCCGGCAACGCCTCGTGTGCAGGTTTTTCCGTGGAGCGATCCCAATTATATTACTAATCCTAAACCAACGCTGGCGAATGAAAATGGTTTTGGAAGCTGCGTGCAGCCGCTTTTGGCGGGTGGTGATTATGCTGCTGTGTGGCACGAGCAAAAGCAAAAAAATAATGCTTCTACAATGTATGTGGCTATTGCCAACGAAGTACCTGCTACCAATAAATCGAAAGTTGTTGCCGAAGCCTCTATTCGTGAAGCACTTAAAGTAAAGAAACGAAAAATTGAAAAAGCACACCGCAACTGGTGGCATGCTTTTTATCAAAAATCCTTTTTGAGTATTCCCGATGCACAAATGGAGTCGTTTTACTGGATTCAAATGTACAAAATGGCAACTTGTTCGCGCCCTGATGGTCCTGCTTTGGATTTGTTTGGCCCTTATTTTCGGGTGAGTCAGTGGCCGGGTTTGTGGTGGAATTTGAATGTGCAACTTACTTACTGGAATGTACTGCAAAGCAATCATTTGGAACTTGGCGAAAATCTGATA
>CAMDNO010000283.1 GCA_945902955.1 Porphyromonas cangingivalis | reverse complement strand
CGAACCGATATCAATCTCAACTTAGCAGCCTATCCTAACCCTACTACTAATGATCTATTCTTAACACTCGATCGTTTAGAGCAAGTTTCATCGACTTACTACGCAGTATTCGACAACGCAGGTAAAATGCTTGCAACCAATAAAGTAATAGACCGTACTACAACCATCTCGATGAGGGAATTACCTCTAGGTATCTATTACCTCAAAATTTTACAAAACGATAAAAATATTAAAACATTCAAAATCATAAAAAATTAAACAATATGAAAAGAGTAATTTTCACATTAGCAAATTTGATAATTGTCATATTATTATTTGCACAAGCTCCCGAAAAAATGAACTATCAGGCGGTGGTGCGCAATTCAGCCGGAGAGTTGGTTGTAAATAAGCCAGTTTCGGTATTTTTGGGCATCCAAAAAAAGAGTGAAACAGCTACCATTCCAATGACTGTTTATCAGGAAAAACATCAGGTAACCACCAATGCCAACGGGCTTATTACCCTTCAAATCGGGGCCGGTACCACTTCTTTTCCATATCATGCGCTTAGCTTTTCACAAATTAAGTGGGAAGAAGGGCCGATGTATATAAAAGCCATGTTCGATCCTACCGGTGGCACCAATTATACAATTACCTCCGAGAGTCAGTTACTTAGTGTACCTTACGCGCTATATGCTAAATCGGCTGGTCAGAGTACAGAGAATTCAGTTTTAGGAGAAATGAAATATTTCAATGGAACTGAATGGATAACTATAACTCCTGATATTGATGGAAAAGTATTAACACTTGAGAATAAAATCCCAGTTTGGAAATCCCCTTTTAGTAACGGGACAGTATTAGGCGAAATGAAATACTGGAATGGTACTAACTGGCTAACAATCCCACCAACTTTAGAGAACAAATATTTAACTATTGAGAATGGACAACCAACATGGAAAGATTTTTCAAAATCTATTGAATTGCCAACATTGTCAACAAAAACGGCTACAAATATTACAATAGTTTCAGCAACTTGTGGTGGCAGTGTACTTTCAAATGGTGGAGGCAATGTATTCGAACGCGGTATATGCTATAATACATCTCCAAATCCCACCGTAAACGATAATGTATTGCCTTGTGGAGCCGGAGTCGGATCTTTCAGTGCCAACTTAACAGGGTTGTTGCCTCAACGTGCTTACTGGGTAAGATCGTATGCAATTAATGAAAAAGGTATTGTTTATGGTGATTACATTCATTTTCAAACACCAACTATAGAAATTGGCTCAGATTTTCAGGGCGGAAAACTGCTACATGTTTTCAGCCCAGGCGAACCTGGCTATGTGGCAGGCGAACTTCATGGTATTGTAATGGCTCCATTCGACCAAACAAACAGAATTGCTTGGGCTTGTTGCGGTTGGTATGGTGGAACCGGCGTTCGTGAAGCCATTGCATTAGGGCTTGGTGAAATTAATACTAATTTAATAATTAGTAAGATTGGAAATGCAAATAGTCTTGCTGCGGTAATTTGCTGGAATTTAGAGTTGAACGGCTATGATGATTGGTATTTACCAAGTATGGAAGAACTTGATTTGATAATACTTGAGAAGTCTAAATTGGGTAATTTCCCTGCTGATAAGTATTGGAGCTCTTGCGAGACATATTATGTTGCACCAGATGATGACCATACCCACGTATTGGATCTTCATGCATGGGTGTTAAGGATTTCAAATAGTGAAATTATAAGTCAAGATAAATCAGATCTTGCAGCAGGAGTTCGCGCATTTCGCAATTTTTAAATTTTTGTAATTAAAATACTTTATAATCATGAAACTAATAACTTTCATCTTCCTCTCCGTATTTTTTTCGGTTAGCCTATTTGCACAGCAACAAGGCAAATACTTTTTTGTAAAATCAGGACACATTGAATACACCCTTGGTGGCAATACTACAGGAACAAAATCGGTTTGGTTCGATAATTATGGCATGCTTATGTACACGCTAATTGAAAGTACAACTATCGTAAAAATATTGGGAATGAAATCGACAACTTCGACAAAAGAGCTCGAAATAAGAAAAGGTAACACGATTTGGAAAGCTGATTTGTTGCAAAAAACCGGCACAAAAATGACTATCGAAGCACAAACCGAAGTGGGCGAAAAACTCACAAAGGGCAAAACCGATGCCCAACTCCACGAACTGGAGCGCAAAACATTAACCGACATGGGAGCCGAAATTGAAGGTTACGAAACTTTTTTGGGTAAAAACTGCCTGAAATTTAAGTGGGGAACAACCAGATTCCTCCAATACAAAGGCATTCCGCTAAAATCAGACGTGTCGACACTGGGAGTTAGCTATATCGAAACTGCCAAAAGCTTCGAAACGGGCATAACAGTACCAGCCACCAAATTCGAAATTCCTGCCAATGTGAAATTTGAAGACATGGGCGAAATGATGAATATGCTAAATAATGAAACAAATTAAGAATAAAACGATAAAATCCATGAAACAAAGTAGTCGTTTATTTAGCCAAAGTTTTATAAGCATCTTGTTTGGAGTTCTGTTTTTGTTTTTGGCTACAACGTTAAAGGCCGAAAATGAACCAAATAACACCTCTCTAACTTCAAACACATTGCAACTGTCTGTATTAAACTCTGGTGCGGTTGATAATTCAGCTGATAAAATTGATTGGTGGGTTTTATCGGAGACAAATGGTGTTTATAAAGTACGTTTTAAAACCGACAAGAAGGTTACATTCACATTGTATGGAAATAATCCGGCAAAATCTCTTACATCATTTTCTTTGTCGAATGTATTAGATACCACTTTTACATTTCCCTACACAGGAGCACAATACATTAAAGTGAGTGGAGCTACCGAAACAACAAATTATTCGTTAACAGCCACTTATCTCGAAGGAATTCTGTTGCCTGATGATTTAGAGCCAAATAATGACACTATTAATGCCACAGCTCTTGAAATTGGCGTATTTAAAGAAGGAAATCTGGGATATATAAGTTCAACATACGATATTGCGGATTATTATTCAGTTACTTTGCCCGAAGATGGATATATAAAACTTACTGTAATATATAATGATACAATTGTAAAAAATCCAACATTTGGCATTACAAATGCCTATCAAAAAGGCAAATATTACTATGCTGTTTTCTGTCCTTCAGGCTTGGAAAGATGTCATTATAAAATAAAAGCTGAATATGAACCTATTAATGCGTACTCAAACGACTTAGAACCAAATGACGAAATAAGTCAAGCAAAAATAATTGATATTCGATACGACATTACCGGAAAGACCAACCTAATGTTAAATTCCAAAAAAATGGATCCGCAAGATTTATACACTTTCACACTCGAAAAGGATACAACG
>CAMDNO010000282.1 GCA_945902955.1 Porphyromonas cangingivalis | reverse complement strand
GGTGCGGTTGTCCGGATTTATAAATTCAATGGAGCCACTGCTTCAAATTTGAATTCAAGTTCAAACTTAGGTTTTGTTGCAAATACCAAATACTGGTTTAAAGCAGAGGTAAATGGAAGTGCATTAAAAATGTATTATTCAACCGTATCGAGAAAAGGCCCTTGGACATTGGTTGCAAGTGCCACTGATGCCACTTTTACTGCCGGATATACAGCGTGGTCCGAAAATTATGGAACGAATGCATTGGGCTTTGCAACCATTGATAGTGTAGAAATGAAATATAGTGGTTCACCGGTTACCATGAAGCTGGATGCTCCGTATGGGCTTTCATTAACCGACAAAACAACCACATCAGCTACCATTACATGGACAGCGCCTGCAACAAAATCGTTACTTCCGGTATTAAAATATAAAATTTACCGAAACGGAACTTATGTAGGTTCTAGCAACACAACTTCCTATACCGACAATGGATTATTGCCATCAACAACTTACACATACTCAGTGAGTGACTCTATTTCTATGGCGTCGGGAGAATCAGAAAAAACTACTGCTTCATTAGGCGATTTAAGTGTTACTACTTCGGCTTCGGCAACCGGTTCAATTACAATAAGTAATCCGGTAACCTACCAAATAATTCAACGGGATACAACTACCAATTTAGCAGATATTAAAATACAAGGCACTTATACCGGCACACCAGCCTCAATTGAAGCAAGCTGGAATGGAGGTGTATATAAAACTATTGTAAGTACACCTGCAGGAGGAACTTTTACCGCGACTCTTACCAATCAAACAACAGGTCAGGGCACATTGACTGTACGCTTTACCGACGCTCCAACAATAACTACTACAGTGGCTACAGTGGGAATTGGTGATGTTTTTATTTTATACGGACAAAGTAATACGGATGGACGGGGAGCGCTTCATACCTACACTTCGCCAACTACCGGATTAAAAGCATGTTTGTTTACTGCCGGAGTGAATGGAGGTACAGGGGGGAGCGGAATTACTCTAAACAAATGGGTAAACCTGCAAGATAACAACTACTGTCCAGACCTTGCAACTTACCTAATGGCAAAACGACCAAACATTCCGGTAGGATTTATAAAAAGAGCACGTGGAGGTACTGCCATCGCTAATTTCTTGCCCGGAACTGCTGAATATACTGCTTTAAGCTCCGCAATTGCAAATGCTATTGGCACACAAAACAGAAAAGCGCTTGCCTTGCTTTGGTATCAGGGCGAATCAGACACGAATACTTCAACAAAAGGGAATACATATATCAGCAACTGGACAACTATCGTGAATGACGTACGTGCCATAACGAATAATTCGATAGTTGGGATGGCTGGTGTAATGGGAACTGACCAATACACTGCTACCACTACACCTAATCAGGCGGATACCATCAGAAATGCTCAGGTAAAAATTGCCTCTCTGAATAACAACCTTCCGGGAGCAATAATGATTGACAACTGCGGTAACGGATTGCATTACGACAAACAGACATCGTTGGATTTTATGGGATACAGATGGTTTCAGACAATCAACAAATATTTATATAAAAGTTTAGACTATGATGCTTATCCAAAGTTAGTTCCAGGTTCTGTTTTTTATAATTCTACCTCAAACACCATCGAATTAAAATTCGACAGCGAGTTGGCACGTAGTGGAATTACATTAAAAGACAACAATGATAATGGACCTGTAACAATCAATACATTGCCAAACGGTGCGGCATTCAATATCATCAATAATGGTACTTCAACAACCACTTATGCAGCAGGACGGGCTGCTATTACGAATGTTTCATTGGCATCGGACAATAGGACTGTAACGCTTACATTAGCTGCCGGAACAACCATCAATCAAAACACAAAGTTAAGCTATGCATCCGACTGGAACGGGCAAAGAGTAGCCGGAACTATGAATAATGGTGCAGGTACCGGCACCTGTTACCCCTCAACTAGTGGCGGAAACTGTTTTTACAGTAAAAAAGACTTTATGCCGGCTTATCCTTTCTACAATCAGCCGATTTTACCTTCGATAACAAAAATTGAGAATGCTCATGCTGAAAAATCATCTTTAGTAGTATATCCTAACCCTACCAGCCAATATCTGACTGTTAAGTTCAATTCAACTTATACGGGTAATTTATCGATTACTGTTCTTGATCTTCAGGGTAAAACAATAAAGAAAATTGATGAATTAAAGTCCGATTTTATGTTTTGTAAAAATATCGATGTTGCCAATTTGAGAATGGGTGAATACATTGTACGCATACAATCTGCCAACAAAATATCATCGGAAATGAAATTTACAATATCAAAATAATCTTTAATGGTTTTTAAATAGTTGATTATTAATTACTTAAATCAATGTAATCAAAAGGCTATTTCCAATAATTTTGGAAGTAGCCTTTTTAATTTACCAACTTTAAAAGTCAAAAAAAATCATTACATAGAAGAATCTTTGAAAATACAGCTCAAAACAAGTCTCAAATAAAAATTGGTACATTTCGGATTATTGATGTAACACTTACAACGAACAATTTGGCATTATACATCTAATTTTACCGCCGAAAAAATAAAAATTATTCAATCAATAAAAATCAATTTTATGAAAATCACTTTTACTCTAAAACATTTAGCGCTGCTAATTGCTTTCGTTTTTATGGGTGTGAGCTCAAATTTGAAGGCGCAAACTGTGGTTCCTGTTGGAGCAACAAGTACCTACAAAACAATTCAAACAGCCTACGATGCTATTAAAAATGCAGCAGCAACCACTCCAATTTCAACAGCTTACGTACTAGAACTACAAACCGATTATGTACCGACTTCAGGTACAACCCTCGAAACGTTTCCAATTACACTCAATGCAATTAATGGGGCAAGTGCAACGAATACAATTACAATTCGTCCGGAAACCGGAGCTAAAATAACATTAGCTTATCCAAATCAAACGGTTGTAGCTACAAATGTGACTTGTGCAAAGAATGCAACTTCAATTACCCTTACTACGATGTCAAATGATATCTCTGTTTTATCAACTTCGTCATACGTTGGCGGACAAGGGGTTCCAAATAATCCATTTCAACAACTTGCAGGAGTAGATGTAGACAATAAAAAATTAACTTTATTGTCAACTACTATAACGACTGCAAGAACAAATGCAACGCTTTTCTTTGGACCTCAACAAACAAAAACAATAAATTTTGATGGTGCAAAATATGTAATCATCGACGGTGTTTCTCGTACTGATGCTTCGACAGGATTGACCATTTCGAACCCGAACTGTATTTATTCTCAAACTATTTATTTTATGAATAATGCACAATATAATACCATTAGAAATTGTATTATACGTGGTGCAAATCAAAC
>CAMDNO010000281.1 GCA_945902955.1 Porphyromonas cangingivalis | reverse complement strand
CCTGCCCGATACAAATAGGCGCGGTTTACCTGATAAGCCATATTGGAGTAGGCTTTGTCGTTTAACCCATAATGATCAAAATAAACTCCATCGCCCTGCAACGAATTGTGCATCAGATTATATCGTAATATATTTCCGCCATTGGCATTGGAATCGGTAAAACAATAAAATGCGCCCATATCGTCGGAACATTTCGAAGTTCGAAAAACATCGTTGTACTCAAAAATATTATTAGAGCCACCATGCAAAACTCCCGCATGTGGACAATCATGTATGAGATTATAATCGGCTTTGGCGCCAAAAAGTGCTATGTTTTTGTATGCCAAATTAATCGATGCTGCATAAATATTATTCAAATAACCAAAATTATAAATATGGCAATTGGTTACAAAATGGTTCGAAGGCGCAACTGCACTTCCTGCTGCACCCACCAGGACGCCCGTAGCGCCCAAATCGTACAGATTGGAACTCAACACACCGCAATTTGTTCCGCCATTTATCACCACTGCATCGTATTCAACGTCGTGAATGATACAACCATTCAGCTGCACATTGTTACAGTTGGTCATTTTAACAGCATTTCCCAGATTATCAGCCAATTCAATGCCGATAAACTGAATGTAAGAAGCTCCGTTTATATCAATCATTGGATTTTTATTGTCCGAAAAACGAAGATTGGAACTTGTGATTGTTGCCGGCGCGTAATAATACACTTTACCATCGAGTTTATCGATACACCATTCGCCGGGCTGTTCAATTTCCTCAAGCAAATTCACCACATAATACGGTTCATGTCCTGAACCTAATGGTAGACGGTATTTATTTCCTAGTGTTACAGCCGGAGTTACAGTCATTGTTTTGTTTGCCAGATCAATAGCCGTTACTTTAAGCGTTGTAGTTTGCCAGTTTACACGCCAGTAGCCTTTCACATACACACCATGACTTAATGCAGCCGCCCATGCCGCTTCACGACCCGAAACCCTGTTCATATTGGCATCGTACAATTCGGAAGTGGCTGTTTTGTACTGAAAAACACCGGCAACAGTTGCATCGCCACCCGTAACTACCTGTTTTACTTCCATATAATTCGGAAAATCATTTGGAAAGCGGGCCAAATCCTGACGAACACCATTCCAATAAAAAGCAGGAAGATTGGTATACTGGTAAAATCCGTTGTTTACATCGTTTATTTTGTCGGGCATCAATCCGGTTACAGCCATATTCAGATTAGCAAGCGTACATTCTTTTATGTTTGAAGCAGTTACAGAAGGATGCAAACGGGTAGTTGAACCGCTATAACTGACCCAATTGGCAGGATTTACGGCTTTTGTTCCACTGATAATTACATTTTCGTTCGTATAAGCCCGATAAATTATTGGTTTTCCTTGTGAACCGCCATCGGAGCTTGTCATCGAAAATGTGGTTGGCAAATAATATGTTCCACTTCGTAGCCAAATCGTTACGCCGTTTGTACTGCTGTTTTTCACCGAATTGGCAACGGTTTTGGCTTTCGTAAGCGTCAGGTATGGCTTTGCAATGGTTCCATCGCCCGAAGTATCATTTCCGGTAGTGGAAACATAAATATTTTTATCGGTGGTAATTGTTGGACCCCAACCAATATCGGTATCGCGCGCATTGATTTGTAATAAGTTAAGAATAAATATCAGAAGTAGAATTTGTTTCATTTGCAATATTTTATAATTAAAAATTATTATTGTGGTTTGGTTTATTTCCAATCATCAGTCCTGAACGGCGAAGCCGGAATTTCATCTTTATTAAATAAATTAACAGCAGGAAAGTCAGCCCAGCCATACCGTACCGCCACAGGTTGTGACACATTATTGTTCCATACAACTACTTTATTTCCAACAATATTTGCTTCAGCAAAATAGAATTTTTTATCACTTCCTGCCACAACAAATCCTTTCAGTGTATCGCCCTTTTGCATCAAACCTTTGTCGGCATGATTGAATTCGAGTATCGCTTTATTTCCATCAATTTTCATCGATTTATAAATTGGTCCGCAGTATTCAATTCTTTTGCCATAAGCCAGATTCAAAGCAGCTTTCATTGCACGTTCGCCAATAGGTTGTTTGTTTTTGTAATGCACATCGCTTTCAGCCACATCCATCGTTAGAACTAAAGCTGTATTCGGAATGGTCTGAGAGGCTTTCAACTGTGCTTCCTGAACTATGGCAATTCCGCTTTTTTCGTTCGGGTCTGTTTGTGGTTTTTTGTTGGGTGTAATTTGAAAAATGATAAAAGGCAAATCGCTGCGCTGCCAATCATTTCGCCACAGTTTTATCATGGCTGGTAATAATTCGTAATACGTTTCTGCACGGTTTATGTAGGCATTTGATTCGCCCTGATACCACGCAATTCCTTTCACGGCAAAAGACACCAACGGACATATTTCACCGTTATAAATAGTGGTTGCGCCTTTGAATTCGCTCGGCAAAACCGATGGCCGTGGTGGTGCAGGTACATTGTTTAGTTTACACGAATCGACTGACCGTTGCCAGGCATCGCGTATTGGTTTTAATTCCAAGTCTTTTTTATCATACTCAGCTTTCATCGTTGCCAAATCCATGTATTTGTCTTTCGCCGGCATGGCATTCAGTGATTCCTGACTCATCCACGATTCGATGACCGTTCCGCCAAAGGCTACATTGATAAAACCTACCGGCACATTCAGTTCTTTTTGCAGTTTGCTCAGAAACCAATAGCCTACTGCCGAAATCATTTTCGTATTTTTGGGCTCAGATAATACCCATTTTGCATTGACATTATCCACAGGTTGCATTTGCACATTGTGAGGAACATTGAAAATGCGCAACAGGTCGTTTGTGCTGGCTGCACTGGCTTCCTCACCACCTGTAGAGCGCGATAATGCCCACTCCATATTGCTCTGTCCGCTACAAATCCAGACTTCGCCCACCAGAATGTTTTTAATTACAAGGGCGTTTTTCCCCGAAACTTTCATTTCCTGTCCCTGATTATTTTCCTTTAATGGCTTTAGCTTTACCATCCATTTTCCGTTTTGCGTAGTTGCAGAAACGGTTTGTCCGGCAAATTCAACGGTAACTTTTTCGCCTTCATCAGCCCAACCCCACACCGGAACTTCCATATTTCGCTGCAACACCATGTTATCGCTAAATAGGGAGTTTAGTTTTACAATGCTGTAAGCAAAAAATGTTGCTGAAAGTATAGATAGAGTTAAAAGTAATCGTTTCATTAGAGTTTATGTGAGTTGAATTATTTAAGATAATAGAACGCTGATTTACGCAGATAGAGCGGATTTGAAAATGGATTTAAATATCGCCTTCGACGATATGATTTTCAGACATCTATATCATAATACACCCCGATTTATCGGGGAAAAAATCCAGAACTAAAATCCGTT
>CAMDNO010000280.1 GCA_945902955.1 Porphyromonas cangingivalis | reverse complement strand
AATGGGGTAGTCTTGCAAATGCTGGAAATATCGAGGCGGATAAAAATGTGTATGGTCGTGCTTATAAAAGTAACGCTGGTATGGGTATTCCGTGGATGGGACTTGAAGGCTATACTGCCATTGATAACTTATCGGATTATAAGGTAAATGTTGAAATTTTTCCAACCATTTTCACGAATAGTTGTACTTTAAAATCAAAAAACAGTAACGTAAAATCTATTGCCATTTATAATTTGCAAGGTGCTTTGGTTGAATCGATTGCTACCGATATGTACAATGACGAATCGATCGAATTGGGAAGCAAATTGCAAAAAGGAGCCTATTTGGTTAAAGTAACAGATAAATTGGGAAGTTCGACTTTTAAAATTGTGAAACAATAATATTAGAGTAAAGAGTAAAGAGCAAAGAGCAATGACTTTTTGACAAAAAAATCCTCTGCGAGTTATAATTGAATAACTTTCGGAGGATTTTTTATTTATGAAATAAGTGCTTATAAAATTCCTTGTAACCAGTTTCGAAACAACGCTACTCGCTCGCGACTAACAATTACTGTTTCGGGTGCAGGTGGTAAAAGCTTTAACGATAAACGGTTGTTAAAATAAAACTCTGCTTCGACAATTGCTTTTCGCGAAACTATGTATTGGCGGTTAATCCGGAAAAACTCAGCTTTTGGTAGTCGCTTTTCAATATTATCCATTGTTTCTTCCAGATGCATTTTCTGATTGTTAACCAAAACAGCTGTAAGTATCTGATTTTGTGTATTCAACCAAGCAATACTTTCACATTTTACAGGTATAATCTTCTCCTTCTGAAAAGCCAAAAAAGTAGGATTAAGCTGTATAGGTGCGGGTTGAAATTGCTGCATCATCTGCTGAATTTCAAACATCTGCTGCTGGCTAAAAAGCGATTTCGTTTGCTTTAGTTTGCTCAAGGCTGCCTCAACCTCTTTTTCCTGGACCGGTTTAAGCAAATAATCTATCCCGTTTACTTTAAAAGCCCTGATAGCATATTCGTTGTATGCTGTAGTAAAAATAACAGGAAAATTTAACTGCAACGATTCAAATATTTCGAACGACAAGCCATCTGTTAATTGAATGTCAGAGAAAATCACATCCACCACAGTGCTTCTGTTTGCAGCAAACCATTTTAGAGCATCTGCTACCGATTCTAACTCCGCAACAATTACGGCACTATTATCAACTGATAAAATCACCTTGCGTAGCATTCGCAGAGCAATTGCTTCATCTTCAATCAGTACTATATTCATTAATTATATATTGTTGGTACTTTTACTGTAAAACATTCATTTTCGTTTGTAATTTCAATAGCCTTTCCGGTAAGCAATTTACTTCGCTCATTGAGGTTTTTAAGCCCAATGCCATTTCCTGATGTCTGATTCATTTGCATAACCGAATTGCAAATCACCAAATATCCATTATCAGTTGTTATCTTAATTTTCAATGGGTTTGAGCTGCTCATTGAGTTATGCTTAAAGCAGTTTTCGAGCAATAGCTGAGTGCAAAGCGAAGGAACTAACACATTTTCGTCTAAATCCTGCTGTATGTCGACAATGAATTTTTCTTCGAATCGAACTTTAAGTAAATAAATATAAGCACGGGCAAAATTCATTTCTTCGGCTACACTTACCACGTTTTTTTCTTGTATCTCGAGTACATATCGGAATACCTGTGATAGCTTTTCGATAAATTCCAGCGTTTTTTGAGTGTCTTCCTGAGCTAAACCACTCAGTGTGTTGAGCGAATTAAAAAAGAAATGAGGATTGATTTGTTGCTTAAGCGATTCTATTTGGCCGGCTAAACTCTGACGTTGGATTTCGAGAATTTTGTTTTTCATTTGTTGATTTTGCTGAAAGCTATGAAAAGCATTGGCTACTACAACACTTATCGAAAATATAATAAGATTACGACCCAACTCGTCGCGAATAAAAAAGCCAATCGGCATCCGTTCAAGCATCGACCATATCGGTTTGTGGACTAGAATGGCAAAAAGCGTAAACCCGATATAAGCCAATATATTGAATAGTATTTTGCGCGATGTTGGCTTTTCAACTATAACCAGATTTATCCATAAACTAGCATAAAAAAGTACGATATTTAAAAAGAGCAACAAAAAAGCATCTAATAATTGAACACCAGAATTAGATGGCCCGTGATGACTGGGTAAAAATGCCATCGAAAATGGCGTAAGCGACATTAAAAAACCGGCAATAACGGCATAAAGTACGATATAGCGTTTGCTGAGTAAAGTTTGTTTCATTCTGTTTTTTTATTACTTCACAAAAATAACAACTTCTTTTTGCTTACGAAAATAAAATCCGAACGAATTGTTTGAACTTCGAACCGAATTGTAATTATATCCTTATGAATTGAGTAAATTCATTTCGAACCCCAAATTTTTCAATTCAAATTGAAATAATTACAACTCAGCTATTTTTTGGTTTCAAGAAATACAAATACAATCTATTTTTGCAACACAAATCAAAACACCACAAATTAGTAATGAAAACAAATATGAGAAAACTATTGATTGTAGCCATATTAGTGGCAAGTATTTTTACACAAACAGCCTGTGCTGACAGTAACGAATCGAACTCTCGCTCGTGGACAGATGTGAGTTACTCGTCAGCGTCCTCCTCATGTAAATTAGATATTTTTCTGCCTTCAACAGGCGAAGGACCTTTTCCGGTAGTAATATGGATTCATGGTGGTGCTTTTAAAATGGGTAGCAAATCAAATCCACAGTCGCTCTCGGCATTGAACACCGCCGGATTTGCAGTAGTAAGTATCGATTATCGCCTGAGTACTGAGGCAAAATGGCCTGCACAGCTCAACGATTTGAAAGCATGTGTGAAATTTCTCAAAACAAATGCTGCTACTTACTCACTCAACCCCAATAAAATGGCTTCGTGGGGAGCTTCGGCCGGCGCACACCTATCGTGCATGATGGGAGCTGCATTGGCATCAGACCCTGCAACTCGCATTCAGGCTACTGTAAGTTGGTTTCCACCCATGCACTTTTATTACATGGATGCCGATATGGCTCTTTCGGGCACTTCTCGTTGTACAGGAGCAAACGGTGATGCCTCCTCGCCAGAATCTACGCTTTTGGGAGTTACGGTTAGCCAAAACGAAGCAGCCTGTTATGCGGCAAGTCCCATTTCTTTTGTCGATACAATGAATGTAGCCACTCCCCTACCCAACTTTTTGTTGATGCACGGTGGAAAAGATTGTAATATCGGTGCCAATCAATCGGTACGATTTAATACAGCCATTACAAACCGATTTGGAAGTGGAAAAAGTCAATACATTTTTCTGGCAAACGGAACGCATGGTGCTGGCGACTTTACTTTAGCTTCTACCGAAACTACGGTTATTAATTTTCTGAAAGCACAATTAATGAGCACTAC
>CAMDNO010000279.1 GCA_945902955.1 Porphyromonas cangingivalis | reverse complement strand
GCAATTGGAAAGTTAATAATTTGCACTTGTTCCCTACTATCTACTTTGCCTACTGCCACAGCAATTGCTCTAATTTTTGTAGTAGTTGTTACATTCAATGGAGTTGAATAGACTGGAGATGATGTTGTTGGCTGAGTGCCATCGATAGTATAATAAACAGTTGCTCCAGTAGTTGACGAAGATAAAGTAACTGTCTGTGGTGTTTCGTAAACACCAGTTGGAGAAGATGAAGTTGGAATAGCTACTTGTTCAGTATTGTAATCGGTTACCATAAAGTCATCAATGCTTACCTTCTCATTTGTTCCTTTTGTTGAAGACATTTCAATTCGAAAACGTATATTTCCATTGTAATTTACCGGAAATGTATAGGTCAAGAAAGAACCTCTCCAAATAGGAACTGTTATTTCAGTTCCTAAATCAGTCCAATTTGTGCCTCCATTAATTGATTGTTGTAATTTAAACTTTCCTCCGCTATGGTTACTTTTAGATCCATAATTAAACGAAACTGTTCCAGCTCCTGATTTATCAAAATTCATACTTAGGGAAGTGTTGCCAGCTGTACGTCCCCACAATCTTACGGAATTCAAACCATTTAATCTATCACCTTCGTCAGGTGGATCCCCTTTGGTTACTCCACAAACAACCCATATTCCAGTTGAGTATGTTATGTTTTTAGGCGAATGATCGGTTGATGCTATCGATGGGCTATCAAAATTCTCAAAAAGTGTAGCAGCCTTTAACGAATTTGTGGCTAACAAAACAATTGCTATCGCAGCAACTGTTTTAAAACGAAAGATGGTGGTGTTCATACGAATTGTATTTGATGTAAAAATGAATATTCCTAATTTTGTAAACAAACAAGCTGTTATATTCATAAAATCAATAAAAACCGTCTCTCCTATTTCAGAAAGACGGCTCTTTTCTTGCTCCCTCTCCTATTGGAGAGGGTTGGGGAGAGGTTTATTTTACAAACTTAACTGCTTTGCCATTAATTTTTACAATGTATGCACCATTGTTTAAAGTGCGGCTGTATGAATTGCTTGTGATTGCTTTGTCAATTAATGTACCATTCAGCGTATAAAGTTCGATGCTCGATGTTCCGTTTGCCGGAATGAAAATACCGTTTTTAGAAATCTGAACGCCGGCTTGCATCAAGGCTTTATCGAGGCCTGTAGAAATAGCAGTTGTAAATCGGGCAATCACATCATTCATAACAGGTGCAATAGTCCAGCGATTGGCAATGGCATTTCCAGATGCATCGCTTTCCCAATTGTTGGCTACATCATCATTTGTATAATATTTATATTGTACGTTTGCAGGGAACTTTTCACCAAGAGCTCCTCCTTTTTCAAAACTAAAAGTGCTTCCGTTTTTTGTCAATTGCTCCGGATTTGTCCAATTATCAAAACTTCCTTTAATAAATAAAGTACTTGGAACATTTGTAGTAAATGTAGCATTAAGAGAGATTTTATTTACGCGAAACCAAATTGGCACATTATCAATTGCTGAATAAGTTCTGTTTGAAGGTATAGCTATCGGATCATTAGAACCTTGATATATTGCTTCTTGATAATCCCAATCTCCTTTTTCGCATAAATACTTGTACGCTAAAGTGTTGGAATAAGGCAATATTCCCCAGAATTGATTGGCTGTGCTTGTTGGAGTTAATTGATAAGGAGTTGTAATATCCCAATCTTTACTAGGGAACGAACCTGCCACAAAAACTTTTGCAGTTCCGTTAGGAACATTAACTGTATATTGCTTGGCTATTGGGGTAAAATCGCTGGCTTCGTAAGCGCCTTTGTAAGTGATTTCGGCTCTTGGATATGTATTGAAATCAGTTAATACACTTGATAAACGCAAAGCGGCTAAATCAACATTTCCAACAGATGCTCCAGTAAGACTTAAATCACCAGTGGCAGCATTTGTAAAGTTTACATCTACCGATTTTGAATGTATATCTAAAGTTGGATTTGCATCTTGAAAAGCTGCAAGGGTAGTGTAAGTGTCAACTATTTTTGCATTGTTGCTAACATTCACAGGGCGAAGGAAATAGATATTGTTATCCATTGCTCCTGTTGTTACCGCTTTTGATATCAATACAGTTTTAGCATCTTCGTTGCTGATAAAAATATTATTTTGAATATCAGCTTTATAATTGGCAGTTGTGAATGAAATTGCATTGTATGCTCCTGCTTGTGTTGGTAATGTTAAAGCGGGAAGATAAAAAGAGTTGTGATAAATTTTTGTTGTTCCGTAACCAATTTCTGCAATGTATGATTGGTTTAATGCAGCAGGGCCAGAAACAGAACGATTCATACCTGAAAAAGTATTATTGAAAATATTTACATTAAATGGACTTCCTGCAGTTGATCCTGTAAGGATTCCTTGTGTAGCATAAGTGTTAGTACCAGTTTGAATACTTGATAATTCTGTGAATCTATTACCAACAACATTCATATCTCCAGCAGAACCTCTTAGCCAAACACCGATACCAGAGCCAATACTAGTTCCTTTTTGAACTTTAAATTCATTTCCACTAATATTAACACCATTACAATAATATATTTCAATTCCCGTCGAACTTGCTGATATTAAGTTATTAGTTATTTGAAGTCCAGTGATTTTTGTAGTAGGTGAACCTGATTTTGTACATTGAATTCCTATTCCATTAACAGCTGTCGTAGGTGAAACCGCTTTAATTATATTATTGCTAATTAATGTGTTAGTAGGTGAAACATCCTGATTTGTTCCTTTGAATTGAGTAATGTAAATACAACGCGGCGTGTTTCCAGTTCCGGTAGTAGATGACGATTGATTATCTAATGTACAATTTATTATTTTTGTAGTTAAGCTTCCACCTATGATTGAAACAAGTGAAGAGCCTAATAAAGAAGCATTAGAAGTTGTTAATTTCAACCTTCTGGTATTGCCGTTTAATGCATAACCATCAATTGTAACATTATTTGTGGCCACAACTGTACCATCAGCTAAAGCTGTACCTAAATTTCCAGTTGCAACTCCGATTACAAAATGCCCCCAAGGTCCTGTATTCGCAGCAGCTTGTGTAAATGTAATTGTACGGTTTGCATCTGCATCAGGGCGAATGGTTAGCTTAAAGCTTCCCATATCCTTTCCTAAACCAAAGTTTGCAGCCTCGGTAATGTCAGAAGTAATTTCGAACACCACATCGCCAGTAACTGTTGCCGTATTTAAGGCATTAATGGCAGCCGAAAGCGAAGTAAAATCAGCACCTAAAGTTGTGCCTACTTTGTATGTACCCGTCATATCAACGGCAAATACATTGATACTTGCCATAACAATGGCAATAAATAAGATAGTAATTTTTCTCATAAAAAATTAATTTTTTGAATTTGTAAAATATTTAATATCAAATAGAATGCATTTATTTAAAAGCATTGACAAAATGACGAACCGCAAAGATAAAACAAATTTTCAAAACTAA
>CAMDNO010000278.1 GCA_945902955.1 Porphyromonas cangingivalis | reverse complement strand
ATTGGCGACGCAAAAAAGTCGAAAATTAAGAGCTGTCTTGTATAGATAGCTCTTTTTGACTTTTTACGAGCCATTTATGCCTTAAAAAACCCATCGATAAACTTCTTTTTACGCACCAATGTTAATCCGTTGTGATTTCTTAGTTTGTTATTTATACAATTCAGGGCGATAATGTTGTAATTGAGGGTATTTTTGTACCTTTGTATCGCAGTTTTTGTTGCTTTAATTCAGCATATTTTAATTTGATTTCAATCTGTTAAAGTTGCGTTTAGCACTTGAATTTTAACCTTGTGAAAAAAATAGTTTACACATGAAAAATATATTTACGCTTTTTTTTATTTTGCTATTAACTAATATCGTTAAGGCAAATGATGTGATTCAAATCAATGAAAATCAATATTTTATTGATAATAGTAAAAAACTTGTTGTTATCAACATGGATGTTGCTACAATAAATTCTACCTGGCCAAATTCCAAAACTCATATTTTTTTAAATGAGAAATGTGAATTTCTAACCCCAATAGACAGCTTAGAAATTGGAACTCCATACACAATTTTTATTCCTTCTCAAAACTCAAATTTCGCACTTTATTTTTCAGAATTGCCAATCATCAGTATTACTACAAATTACACAATAGTTGATGATCCTTGTGTATTAGCCTACTTTAAAATGATAGAAACTAATCAGAATGTAGTGGAGTCAAACATAGGAATACAAAACAGAGGTGCATTTTCTCAAAGTTGGCCAAAGAAACCGATGGAAATTGAATTCTGGAAAGACCAGACCGGAACAGAAACGGTGGACTACAGTTTGTTAGGTATGGTAAAGAATGATGCTTGGAATTTACAAGCAATGTACAACGAACCCCTAAGGATAAGAAGTAAAACAAATAATGAATTGTGGCGAATGATAAACCAACTTCATTATCAAGCCAAAGAACCTGATGCAATTAACGGAATAAGAATGAAATACGTTGAACTTTTTTTGAATAATGAATATAGAGGACTATATTGCATAGGCGAAAAGGTTAGTAGAAAGCAATTGAAACTTAAAAAACATAATGGCAGCATTAGAGGGGAGTTGTACAAAGGTATTACTTGGGGGGCAAGTACATTTTCTTATGCAATAGACTATGATAATAATTCATTGATATGGAGCGGCTTTGAATATAAACATCCCGATGAAGAAATTAACTGGGCCAATATTCACGGATTAGTGAGCTTTGTTGTAAATTCGACTAATAAAGTTTTCTTTGATGATTATAAAAATCGGTTTGAATTAGACAATTTGGTAGATTATTACATTTTTATCAATCTATTAAGAGCCACAGACAATACGGGCAAAAATCTTTATATTGCAAAATACGATTCAAATACGAAATACTTTTATGTGCCATGGGATTTGGATGGCTCTTTTGGCACTATTTACGACGGCACAAATGTAAATATCACGAATGACATATTAACAAATGGATTTTACGGAAGATTGATTTATGATTTTAGTCCAAACGGTTTTAGAGAAAAGTTAGAAACTAAATGGCTTGCGTTACGTTCAGGCGTTATTAAACATGATTTTTTAATGTCTTTATTCACTTCAAATCATGATTATTTAAAAAATAATGGCGTTTACGAAAGAGAAAATTTAGCTTGGACAAATTATACCTACAATAATACTAATTTAGATTATATGTCTGATTGGATCACTAACCGATTGGCATATTTAGATAAGATATTCACAAAAGGGATTAGCTCAACAGCTGGAGGCTTAGCAAAGGCAATTACTGATGCTGGTCTGAAATCAGCAGCTGTTACCAACCTTACCATTACTGGAGAAATAGATGCTCGAGATTTTGTTACCATAAATTGTACTATGCCAATGCTGGAAGTATTGGATTTGAGTGGGTCAACAATAGTGGAATACATTGGCGATGGAACTGTAAGCAATTTGAGTGGAACTTATCCATCAAACGAAATACCCGAATCGGCATTCTATTCTAAAAAATCTTTAACGTCAATCATTTTGCCGAGTTCACTATTATCAATTGGGGAATCTGCTTTTAGCCAATGCAAAGGCATCACCACTATTGCTATACCAAACAATGTTACTTCAATCGGAAGTTCGGCTTTTTCGGGCTGTGTAGCAATAAAAACCGTTACAATTGGAAGTTCTCTTAAATCAATAGGCGAGAAAGCATTATTGTTTTCAGAAATCGACGGTGATATTAGTTCAGTATTCTCAGAATTTTCAGTTCATCCTTGCAATTCGAATTATTGCTCAGAGGATGGCGTTTTGTTCGATAAGGATTTAACTACATTAATTCAATTTCCGGGAGCTAAATCGGGTACATATACTATACCCAATACAGTAACAAAAATTGAGTCTGCTGCTTTCGAATACTGTACCGGATTAACAAGCATAAACATTCCTATAAATGTAAGGTCGATTGGTAGTCATTCATTTGCAGGTTGTAAAAGTTTAACGACTATTTATTCATACTCAAAAACACCCATAAACCTTTCGACGAACGAATGCGTTTTTGAAGAGGTAAATTGTACTGCGTGCAAACTTTATGTACCAATAGGATCGGGTGATGCCTATTTACAAGCCGACCAATGGAAAAATTTTGGTGCAAATATTGAAGCTAGCTTGTCAACATCTGGTTTTGATAAAGCGGCTATGGAAAATACCAGCACTTACCTAAACCACGAAAGCAACATATTACATATCAAAGGATTGAATAGTAAATCATCCATTTCGCTGACCGATTTATATGGCAGAACCTTGCTTCAAAAACAAATTTTAATTAATGAAACTGTTTCTATAAATTTATTGCCCAAAGGTGTGTATGTGTTGAGAATAAGCAACACGGAAGGTGTAATTGAACGAAAAATTGTGAAGCAATAGATTTTTTATTGATTTATTTTGGGTAATAAAATCTTCACTAGCATCAATTTCGGCCTGTGGTACGTGTTTATTCCAACTTAATCATTTTTTCAACTTAAACATTATATATTTTCCAAAAAGTTTGTTTTTTTAAAAATAATACTTTATATTTGCGGGCTAAATAATTCATATACAGATACATAAAAAGCGACATATAAATTATTACAAGCTTGTAGCAATTTATATTACAGCCAACTTTAAAAATAATAATCATGAAAAAGTACAACCCCTTTTTGCAGATTTCTTTATTTCGAAGTAATATTATAGGTTTTGCCACTTTATTTTGCATTTTATTTGCTCACAATATACTTGCTGCAACCCGCAATGCCGGTACTGAAGCAACATTTCTGGATGCTTACACAAATTCAGCAACGAGCAACGATATTATTAGCCTAACTAACAATATAGTAGTAACTTCGGAGCTATTGTTAGATAAAAATATCACTATCAATGGAAATGGGTATACTATTTCGGTACCCAATCCGGGATTAGACGATATGGGGAAGTTTACTACCGGAGCTTCTG
>CAMDNO010000277.1 GCA_945902955.1 Porphyromonas cangingivalis | reverse complement strand
ACCGGATTATTTCCTTCGCCCACTAAACACTGAAAAATAGCAGAATGTTCAGAATCAACCGGAAGTATAGCTGAATTATGTTTCGCCACTAAATCGCAAATCAACTCCCCGGCTACAACAAGTGTTTCTTTGTTGGCTAATGCAATTTTTTTTCCGGCCTTTACCGCACTAATTGTTGGTTTCAATCCCGAATAGCCGACCATAGCAGTCAATACAATATCAACAGGCTGCATTTCGGCAATTTGAGCTATAGAATCGGCTCCGGCAAATACTTTTATGTGTAAATCGGCCAACGCATCCTTTAATTTTAAATAATGATCTTCGTTGGCAATTGCCACCATTTCGGGCTTAAATTTTCGAGCCTGCTCAATTAGTAAATCCACTTGATTGTTAGCCGTAAGCGCATACGCTTCGAAAAGCGAATCGTTATCAGCAATCACTTCAAGCGCCTGTGTGCCAATGGAACCCGTAGAACCAAGAATTGCTATTTGTTTTTTATTTTCGGACATAAAAATGATAAACTTATTTGAGAATGTGATAACTTAATTTTGTGATATGTATCAAATACCTTATAACATTATAAACTTTACAAACCTTATAAACTAAAATATTATCACATCTTCCGGATTCACGGGTTTACCCATTTGCCACAATTCGAAATAGAACTGATTTCCGGCTTTTGCTGATGCTTCGTCGCCGGTTATGGCTATTCCTTCGCCAGCTCGTATGGTATCACCCACTTTTTTCAACAATCGGGTATTATTTTTATAAATTGAAATATAATTGTTTTCGTGCTGAACCTGAATGATATAGCCATAATCGAACGTAAAACCGGCATAAATAACTGTTCCTGCCAATACGCTCTGAACGGTTTCGCCTACCGAAGTAATCATTGAAATGCCATATTGTTTTTCGGCTCTATCAAATGTAGATGAAATAACCCCTTTAGTTGGTCGAAAAAAAACGTAAACATCTTCGTTGTAAGACGGTGCAATAGTGGCAAGGTTATATTTTTCCTTGTTCTCAAAATCTTCAACAAACTCTTTTTCAGTGCGTGATTTTTCTAAATATTCACTTGCCATTTCATTAAATTGAACAGAATCGAGTTTAGCTACCGAGTCGGGTTTAATACTACCTGAGATAATTGCTTTTATTACATTCAAATAGCCTGTTTGCAATTTCGAGTCGTGCAAAATCGAATCGGTAATCATCGATTCGGCAATAACAGTCCCTCTGTTTCCACTTTCGCCATAGCCCGGCAAATAATACCGAATTGGTGTTGCAAAAATGAGTAATGTTAGTACGATAAAAGTGGCTAATATCAAAGACGAAGAAAAAACAATCACACTCAAACGCGACAATCGAATGTGCCACGATTCCTCCAATGTGTTTTCGTTCAGCACCGAAACGCGATACTGGAATCGAAGTTTATGTAGAAAAGAGTTGAATTGATTTGATTTCTTTTTCATTGTTGCCAATGTATTAATTCAGATATTTACACAAAAGTAACTTTTTATAGTTTACTATCAAAATATAAGAAGCTCAAACCGCAATAGGTTTGAGCTTCTTAACAAATTGTAATTGGTTTTTTAGATTGAGCCTCCAATCATAAATACAGCTGCCAGCGAAACAATGGCATACAATTCGGGGAAAACAGCCAAAATAAGTGTTTTACCAAAAACATCGTATCCCGAACCGATACCGGCAATACCATTAGCACAAACCTGCCCTTGACGAATAGCTGAAAATAAACCTGTTAAAGCCAACGCAATGCTTGCGCCAAAAATTGCTGCAGCAGTTCCCCAAGTCATGTCTGGTGCAAGTTTACCTGCCAATAGGAAGTATCCTAAAAAGCCATAAAGTCCTTGAGTTCCTGGCAATGCGCTTAATACCATGTAATTACCAAAAGCATCGGGGTTTTTCTTCAAGGCTCCAATAGCTGCATTGCCGGTTATTGTTACTCCAAATGCACTTCCAACACCGGCAAGTCCTACCATTAAACCTATTCCGATATAAGCTAAAATAATTGGTTCCATAATTCTCTACTTTTTTGTTTAAAATTTAATTTATTGTTAGTTTAATTTATTTTTTCTTCAAAATAAGGATTCACTTTCTTTGTAAGCCGAAAATGGTTTGTACTTTTTACCGCCACCCTCGAAGCCCGAATTTTTATAAAACTCAACAAAAGTGAGTCGCATTGGGTGTACAAATGCACTTAATCCGGACATAAATATATTGATTCCATGTCCGATAAGCATGATTGTAATCATAATAATTTGACTAACTACCGGAATATCACCACTTAACTGAATAGCCAAATCGTTAAATACAAATCCCATTACAGCACCCGATATGCCAAGAGCGAATAATCGAATATACGAAAGTATATCACCCAATAATCCGGTTGCCATATTATAAGTATCCCAAAGTCCGGCACCGACATTTATAAGTGGGTTTCGTTTTATATCGTTCAATAAAAATATTAATAATCCACCAAATCCACCAAATAAAATATAACCCCATTTTGTAGTTTCTGGTGCTATTTGTGCATAAGTTGAAGCTGCATAAGTTCCACTTAAGCCTAAAATAGTGATTATCCAACCCCAGGTTGAAAAAGATGCTGCCCAACCAAATCGACGTACTAACCCAACAGCTTTTATAATCATGCCAAACATAATTTGAACAACACCAATAATTAATGCAGTATAAAAAAGTTGGTTAGGGTCCAACATTATTACTTTAAATGACTGGAGCCATTCTATATCAGATTCAAGTAAATTATAGCCAAAAAAAGTTCCACTTACAGTACCCAAAATAACAGTTGCAACACCAAGCCAGGCAAGTAACGAGAGTATTGGTTTTAATGCAGGTTTTGCTTTTTTACGTGCAAAAATAGCTATTAATACTAATATCAATCCATATCCGGTATCGCCCAAACACAATCCAAAGAAAAGCATATAGAATGGTGCAAAAAATGGTGTTAAGTCAATTTCGTGATAATTTGGCATATCATACAATTCACCAATCATTTCATAAAGTTTTGCAAACTTATTGTTTTTCAGCTTGATAGGAACTTTGTCTTCTTCGGTAGGTATGGCTGTTTCGTAATATACACCTGTTGTTTCAAGGTAGTTATTCAAAACATCCTCCGATACTTCAGGACACCAACCTTCGAGTAACATAACATGGTTGTCGGCTTCAGCTTTTGTATTTAAAACTACTTTAGCAAAGTCAATATTTTCGCTAATTTCACTTTGAGCCGATTTTATTGTATTGTAATACTCAACTGCCATTTTTTCCAAAAGAGCAATCTGAAGAGCAATTTTTGCACGAATTTCTGAAATTTCAACAGTCAACTCTTCTGCCGTTTTAGCCGAAAGTTTAATCGGGTCAGCATCAATTTCTATTACCTGATTCGGTTTTGTAATTGTCAGAAAATAACGTGTGGTAGTGGTTGTGTCAATTTCGAAAGCATTGTACAA
>CAMDNO010000276.1 GCA_945902955.1 Porphyromonas cangingivalis | reverse complement strand
ATAGGATTTGTTACAAAACCAAACACAAAATCCGATATATTTGTAATAAAAACAAACACAAAACAAGAATTATTTGTAACAAAACCAAACATCACTATTTTAAAACCAATCCATACCATCTATTCGGAGTGCCACTCAAAGTTGCGCCCCGAATTGCGTTATATGCTTTGCTTTTAATGCATGCACCAAATTGGTGCCTACAAAGCCGTGAATGCCGGTGATGAGAATATTCATTTTTGTTTTTCAATTATTTTATTGTGGTAATCAATTCCTTTTCCAGTTAGTTTAAATTTTTGTAAAGGATGATTAGGGTTGTCGGTAATTGTATGTACAATTATTTCATCTGCAAGTAGCTTGCTAATAGTACGATTGAGATGACCAGACACTTTGCTCAGACCTAACGCCAAAGCAAGTTTTTTACGGGATAATAGTTCTGATTGTAAAAGCTTTACAATGCTTATATACAATAAATTTTCTGATGATTCATATTCAGAACTCTGCCCTAAACTCTGCCCTAAACTCTGCCCTAAACTCTGCCCTAAATCATTTTTTATAAAATCTTCTTCATATTTAATTTTTATCCTAAAAACATCACCCTCATCTATCACTGGTATAGCATCTTTAACATACAACGGACAGTACTTAAACATTTTCCTTACGCCTGAACCTAACTCTTCGACCCATCCTAATTGCTTAAAAAAATTTGCCAAAGTTGGATTTTTGGGATGTGGTTTCAGATTATGAAGCTGTATTAAACCCTGCATATAGGATTTGCTTGAGATTTCGGCAGCAACTATACCTTTAATTGATTGAAACTAAATTTATTAAATCAAAAAACATCAACCTTGTCTCAAGCTTATCATTGTTTTTTAAGCCAGCATATTTTTTTTCTTGTTCTTCAGTTGTAAATAAGTATTCGAATGAGTTTTTCAAATAAAAATCCATCGGCTTTTTATCATTATATGAATCAACTACTATAAATCTACAACCAGTTTTGTTTGATTTATCTACAAACCATGCTTTAATAAAATCAAGCAATTCGCGACCAATTCCATTTGATTTATAATCCACGTTTACCCCAAGACGGCCAATTAAAACTGCTGGATAAGTTCTAAATTGTTTTACGAATGGAATTCTTTTTGTAACTCTTTTTTTACGCCCATTTGGCAAGAAATTTGCTTTAATGCTGTCATTTGAAATTGTAAATGCAGCAACAATTATTTTAGGATTATCTTCTAAGTAAAAGCAATAACTTTTGCCCAATAATTCTTTTGAGTAATTACGGCTATCGTTTAAGAAAAAATCATTTAAATCTTTGTGATCACAGTCAAATGGAGTACAAAACTCAATTATTGAATCGTTGAGTGGAGAGAATATGCATTTATCAAGTAAAAACGCCACAATAATAAATAGTTATTAAAATTTAGATTTAAGAAGAATTGCTTGCGCAGCTACAACTTGTTTTGTGAAGTCTGTTTTACTATTATTCTTTACTGCCAAATTCGCTTTCGATATAAATCTTTGAGCATCATTATCTTTTAATATAGGAATACTTTTTATTGCGATTGCCATAACATTCAATTTAAATATAAAAAAATCTAATCATTTACGTATTAAAACTATTTATCTATCTGCAAAATAGTTGCTTTAATAACCATTCTAATTAATATTATAAAATTAGTATGCAAAATTAGTGCTTTTATTTCTAAATGCCAAATAATTATCAACACCCAACAGAATATGACCACCATTCCGATTCATAAATGCACATATCGAATCGAAAACACTACGCGACAAACTATCGTAAGATTCTTTGAACTCAACTTCGAGGCCTTCGCCTTGCGAAATTAATGAGTGAATATATTCGGAAGTAACTGACATTTATACTTTTGTTTGTTGATTAATATCCAACCCATAAATGGTATGATTTGCTTATACTTGCACCAAGTTGTGCCTTCAAAACCATGTATGCCGGTAATTAATAGCCTCATTGTTCGAATGCTAGAAGCAACCCCCATAGAAAGTAAGGAGATTTATGTTTTGCACTTCGATAACAAAATAAACCAATTGAAGCTTCTCTCCTACCCTACCCGAAAAAGCTCAACTTAATTGACAAGCAGATTTGATAAATGTGTAGTAACTAACGAAGCGAAGATAAGAAAAATGATATTAATATTTTGTAGAGAGGGATTTATAAAAATATGATAAAAAAAATTATTATTTAGCAATGATTTAGCTATCTTACAGCATCCAAATAAACCATTTTCATAATATCATGTACCTTTCTTATATCAAAATCTTTAGATTTCTCAATATTATATTTCGATATTTTATTTCGTAAAACTTTGTCTTCAAACAGCTTTTCAATTGCATTCGCAAAACCAATAATATCGTCAGGGTCACAAACAAAACCAGTTAAACCATCAACCGAATAATCTAATATTCCATTTACATTTGAAGTTATTATAGGTAAACCAGAGGCCATTGCTTCAATTGCAGCAATACCTAACCCTTCTCTTTTTGATGGAAACGCAAAGCAATCAGCAATTTTTATAATTTCATTTACATCGGTTCTAAAACCTAACAATTTTACTCGATTGCCTAAATCAAGTTCGTTAATTAACTGTTTTAATCTAGTGTCTTGATTTCCAATACCGCAAATTAAATAATAAATACTTTTGTTTTTAATCTCTGAAATGGCTTTCAGGATAACCTCATGATTTTTCCGCTTAGAAAGTTCGCCGACAGATAAAACAACAAAACCATCCGTTGGAATATCTATCTCAGATTTTTTATTATTAACATTCAAAAAAGTAGAATTAAAACTAAAAGTATCTACACCAACACTAGGTATATATACAACATTTTGGGCATAAAATTTTTGGGCTATGGTATAATCTTCCTTATTTATGGTAATAATTGTATCTGTTATTTTTGAAAGGATTAATTCGATAGGATAAAATATGAGCCAATTTAAAATAGGAGCACCTTTAAAGAAATGAAAACCATGAGCCGTATACATAACCAATGTTCCAGACCTACGAGCTTTTATGCTTGCTAATCTTGATAAAAAGCCTCCTATGGGAGAATGAGCATGGATTAAGCAATAATTATTATCATCAATTATTGTTTTCAAAATTGAATAGACTTCTAAATTTGATTTTAAAGATCCAATCTTTCTAGGAAATGGGACATTAATTATCTCAACATTCATATCTTTCAATTCTTGTTGAAATACTTTAAGACGATTCTGGCTGATTGTACTACCAAAATCAAAATTTGCTGCTACATGAATTTCGCATCCAATTTCATTTAATATACGAATATTATCCATATTAAATTGATCAATCATTGAAGCAACTGAAGCAACAATCAAAACTTTTTTCATAAATAAATCATTTTATGCATACTAAAAAAAACAAATAAATAACTGCAATAAAATTGAATAATAAAAATATAAATCTTTATCATTAATGGACGAAAA
>CAMDNO010000275.1 GCA_945902955.1 Porphyromonas cangingivalis | reverse complement strand
CAATGTTATTGTTTACCCAGGAACAGTACGATAATGCTTTAAACACAATTTCTTCTGATTTGGGAATATCAACGAGTAATATCCCTAAATTCTGGCAGAATGAAATATTGATGCCTTATTTAATAGAACAAAGTGTGTTTCGGAATGCGTTGCCATTTTCAATATTTACGAGGGGTAAAGCCAAAAATATATTGGGTGATAGTGTGATAGTTACTCCACAAAACATTATTCCAGATTTTTACGAATGCAGTAATGGTAGGGTATATAAATTAATCGACTTTAAAGTGCCCGAAAAGTTGTATAAAATGAATGATACAACAGCTATGTCGAAGCTGGTTTACAGCAAAGGGTCTAATCTGTGGGCATGGAATGACGATGTGGTGCTAACCGGACAAAAATTCAACCCGGTACGCTCACCAATAAGCACAGCTGTGTTTAAAAACACCTTGTTGGTTGATATGGGAAAAAGTTTTACCGGTAGTTTTTCTATGGCTTATAAACACAAAAATATATTCCCGGCTACATATAAGCTCACAGTAAGAGCAAACGTAAGTAAAACTGGCGTGTACAATATATTCGTTAACGGAAAGCAATATCCGGTTGATATTAAAGATGGAAAAGGTCCACAGCTTAATTTCGACTTTTTTGAGCTAAGAAATGGTGTGATAAGTTCGGTAACAAATAAATATTATCCGTTTAAGGATAATTTTTGTAGTTTCGACATTTTCATTAATAACATTACGGCATTTGGAGATGTGGAGGTAAAACTTGTATATGTAAAAGCAAGCCCACGCAACTTAAATAACTGCGGTCTGAATTTAGATTTTATTTCATTGGATTTCTTTAAAAAATAATCATTAATTCAGTTCAAACACAACGAACTAAATAATACTATAAAATGAATAGATTATTCCTGTTTTTTAGCGTAATAATGCTTAGTTGTTTTATAACTTCGGCAGCTTACGGACAAGATAATAAAACACTCAAAGGTATTGTACTTAACGATGCCGGAAAACCTGTTGGACAGGTAACGATTAATATTCCCGGGTCCAAACCGGTTTATACCGACGACAAAGGTACCTTTAGTATTCCGCGTGTGGACGAAAAAGAATGGTTGTTTATAACGCCTATCGAAAAATATAGCGCTAAGAAACTCCTTCTGACAACTCAGGATTCAGTTGTAATCTATTTATCAAACCTCGACATAGCTTCACCCTATGCCGATGTGTTGACACCCCTCGAAAACAAAACCGGTCGTGATTTAATTTCTTCCTATCAAACTCTCGATCCTTCTACATTCAAAAATCGCCCGTTAACCTCTGCCGATCAGTATTTACAGGGAGCAGTTTCGGGAGCTTTTGTTACTCAGGCATCGGGCATGCCGGGCAGTGGTGCATCTGTATATATCCGTGGGTTCTCTTCGTTGTTAACCAATAATCAACCGCTGTATATTGTCGACGGTGTTCCAATCGAAAACAGCAATATTTACAACGGCATGATAGAAGGTGATAATTATAGTCCTATTTCATCGATTGACCCCTTAGACATTTCCGAAATAACTGTTTTGAAAGATGCTGCTTCTACCGCATTGTATGGTGCTAATGGATCGAATGGCGTAGTAATTATAAAAACACTGGAGCCCAAGGAGACCAAAACAACCATTAAGTTCATGTACAGAACTGGACTTTCATTAGCTCCGAATCAACTTCCACAGCTCGACTCCAAAGGTTATAAAACCTTAGCCAACGAAATGTTATTTTCGAGCGGAATAGCCGAAGAAAACTTCAAACAAAGCTATCCGGGTCTATTTTTAACGCAGGACGATGGCGATTTTATCAGGTACAATCACAACACAAACTGGCAAAACGAGGTGTTTAATAATGCGTTTATGAACAATATGCATTTCTCAATTAAAGGGGGTGATGCCATTGCCAAATATGGTTTGTCGGTAGGATATCTAAAAGGAAATGGCCTTATTAAAAACACGTCATACAATCGTATAAATATTCGTCTTGTGGGAGCTTTCGATATCTTTTCGTGGCTAAAAATGAATGTAGCTACGAACCTTACCACCAGCAATACTTTTCTCAAAGAATCGGGATTATCGGCTGTTACAAATCCAATTTTATCGGCATTGTGGAAGAGCCCCAAGCTTAATCCGTACGAATACGATGACAATGGAAACCTGATTAGTATTATTGATGAAGTAGATCAGTTGGGAACAACAAACCCTACCGCCATCATAAATTTATCGGATGCACAAGCCAAAACATATCGATTCATAACTTCGGTTAATTTAACCGGCGAAATAACGAAGGATTTAAAGTTTAAATCGCTTTTTGGAATAAATTCGAGCAGCTCAAAAGAATTTTTGTTTATCCCAAACAGAGGTTTTGATTTATTGTATGAAGGTGAAGTTTTTAACGAAACAAAGGCACAAAACAACTCACTTTTTACTGTGTACAACGACAACCGCATTTTTTATACTAAAACATTCAGCAATGTTCATTCAGTGTATGGTGCCATTGGTTTAAGGTGGCAAAAAAACCAATTCGACAGAGACCTTGGAATTGCCCGAAACACAGCAAGCGATTACTATACCAACCTGAATAGGGGAACCAGTCTGTATAATTCAATTGGTGGAAATAACAGCGCGTGGAATTGGGGAGCCCTTTATTCAAACCTATCTTACTCATACTCCGATAAGTATATGGTAACAGTTACTTCGTCGCAGGACATTTCGTCGCGTATAGGTAAAAATGCCTTGAATACATTTAAAATTGCAAATATGCCTGTGGGTGTTTTTTACTCGATAGGTGGCGGATGGCGTATTTCGAACGAGAAATTTTTTCCAAAAATTAAAGGTCTTGAAGAGTTGAAAATCCGAACTTCGTATGGTATTACCGGAAATGATGACGTTGGTGAGCTTAATAGTTTTTCGCATTTTGTGGTTGGTCAATATCGAAATACGACCGTGTTAGTACCCGGCAATTTGGCAAACGATGAATTGACATTTCAAACTAAAAAACAATTTAATGTGGGCTTGGATTTCAGCGCTTTAGCAAATAGGTTTAATTTTACAGTAAACTATTTTGAAAACAAAAGCGAAAACGTACTCGTAAATGAACTTCAAAACAGTTATTTGGGCTACAGCACATTCCCAAACAATTCAGCATCATTCTCCACAAAAGGATTTGAAGCAGAGGCTTTTGCCCGTTTGATAAGTAGTTCGAATTTTTCACTCGACTTGGGTGTCAACTTTTCGAAATATAATACCCTAATTGATAAAATTTCTACCGGGCAGCAAATTATCGACTTGCCGGGCGATATGCAAATTATTAATCGCGAGGGGTCGCCTATAAATAGTTTTTACGGTTACAAATTTAAAGGTGTATACGCTTCTTCTACTGAGGCTTCGAATGCGAATATGTATAGTTTCAGAGGCTTTCCATACACGGCAGGCGATGCAATTTACGAAAATGTGGCTGATGCAAATGGAAATACCGACAATGTAATTGATAAGAACGACAAGCAATTATTAGGCTC
>CAMDNO010000274.1 GCA_945902955.1 Porphyromonas cangingivalis | reverse complement strand
CAGGCGCGTGTTATCGAAAATCCAACATGCACCTATCGAAAAACGAATGACATCCAGCTTATTAAACTGGAGTTATTGGATACTGCTACCATATTGACTTTTAAGGTAACCAACCCTCAGAATGCTATGTTAGCTAAAAACTCATATATTCAATTGTCGAATAGCAGTGAGGAAAAACTGCTTATTCGTTCAGTAAAGGGCTTACCGGCACCTATAGGAGTACGTTGGAATTTGAGAACTAACGATCCGGTTATATTCTCAGCAAATTTTCCACCAATTGATTCAAAAACGGAGAAAATTGATTTTTCGGAACCTTTTACAAACGAAGGTCAACCTTGGCAGTTTTTTGGCATTAAAATAAACGAACATCAACGAACAACAAAATTGCCTATTGAAATAGAAGGGGCTTGGCTGAAAACGGATGGAAGCAATTTGTTGTACTTAGCTCTTTACGAGACTAATGCAGTGTATAATGCACAAGTTTGGCAGTACGAAAAAATTCAGAATACGAATAAATCTACCGAAATAGTATTAAAGCGTAATGGTGAAACAGTTAAATTATCGGTAAATCTTTTGAAAAACAAACAGTTGAAAATTGTTGAATCAACTACAAAAACAGAAATTCTTTGTTCATTAAGCAAAACCAAAAACGTTAATTATAAACCAACAGATAACCAGCCTTATGCCGAAAATGTATTTCGCACAGATACAGCCATTTATTGTGGTTTTATACATGGATTTACACTTGGAATGCCTCGAAATTTTTCGTTTAAAAACGAAAATATTATAAATGGTGAGGATTTTCAGCAACCGGTTTTTATCGACGAAAATGGCTATTTCGAATCAAAAGTTGTATTGAATTATCCAACGATGTTTACTTTTTATTTTAGTGGCATTGGTAACGAACGAATTTTGTTGGAACCGGGTAAACGTCTTTTTCATCTGCTAACTCTTGAGAAACGGGGAGCAAACGATTCTATTTACGGGAATCATAATTGTCATTTTATGGGCGATAATGCCGAGTTGAGCGAAGAAATACACGTGATTATTGGCAAAAGTGAAGAGGTCGTTCGAAGACGAAATCTTATACCATCTATAACCATTGATTCGTTTTCAACCATTGCGAACGATGATTATAACGCCGATTTGAGATTGCTTGAAAGTTATAAAAATGAAAGAAATCTGAGTCCAAAAGCAGTAGCTATTTTGAATGTCAATATTGGCATGAAGCGAGCGTCATTACTTTCGGATTTTATAGAGTTAAAAGTGAAAGACTTAATGGCTAAAAAATCGCCTGATTTGATGAAGCAAATCAAAACAGCAATTAACAAACCATATATTGATTCTATCTCTGCTGTGTCGTTTGTCGAAACCACTAAACAACATCCTTTGGCAATTCTCGATTACCGTTTTGCTACTACATTTCGTAAAATATTTTCAAATAATTATTTTATTCCTTTGTCCACGATGAGAAACTTTCAGTGGACTATGTTTGAGGAAATTGGCAAAATGAATGTGCAACTATCAAAAGAAGATAAAGCATTGATTGATACCATTGCATCTATTCCTGAAACTGCAAGAGATACAATAACTTACAAACGTTTATTACCTAAAATTCTTCCGTTTTTTAATGCTCATGCTACCGAAATAAGAACATTTATGGATGAAATTGGCAACAAAACTTTACTCAATTCGGCTGATTCAATTTTTGGAAAAAATGCGTTAATGACTGAAATAATTCGCGCACACTTAGTGGTTAAAAAAATAAAGAAATTCACCTTTCTTACTGATGAACAACTGATTGCGCTCAATAAAGAAATTTCAAATCCGGTAATTTTAGCAAGTATAAAAAGCGAAAATAGCAAAATGTTGGCAAAAATTGCTTCGAACAAAGAAAAACGCAATTACAAAGTTTTACCTACTCCTAATGTTGAGTCAGAAAGTATGCTACCCAAAATGCTTGAACCATTCAAAGGGAAAGTGGTATATTTAGATTTTTGGGCAACATGGTGCGGTCCATGTATGCGTAATATTGCCGAAATGAAGTCATTGAAAGAAGAGTTGAAAAATCAAAATGTCGTTTTTGTTTATGTTACAGGCGAATCATCGCCTCTTAAAACTTGGGAAAACGTGATTCCGGATATCGATGGAATGCATTACAGAATATCGGCAAAACAATGGGAAGATGTCTGTAAAAAATTCAACGTTGCGTCCATTCCACATGCTATGATTTTTAACCAACAAGGCGAAATGGTTACACCCAAAATACAAGGTATGCCAAACGATGAAGTGAAAACATTATTGTTAAGTACGTTGGGCGAGAAAAAAGCACTTTCAACCGAAAAAACTGTTTCGTCCGACAAAGTTTATATGATTGTAGATAAAATGCCCGAATTTCCAGGCGGGGATAGTGGACTTATGTCATTTATTAGTAGTAATTTACGCTATCCGGCTCAGTTGCAACGCGAAGGAAAAGAAGGGAGAGTATTGGTGCAATTTGTTGTGGATAAGGATGGAAATATAAAAAACACAAAAGTAGTAAAGTCTGTAAATTTTGAAATGGACGAAGAAGCACTACGCGTTATAAATTTAATGCCAACATGGAAGCCCGGAACCTTAAAAGGCGAAAAAGTTTCAGTCAGTTATGTGTTGCCAATAAATTTTAAATTACGATAGGAAAGTAGATTTGAAAATTTTATTTAGTAAGAAACTAATCTTATTCCCCCTCTTCCTCCCTCTCCTAAAGGAGAGGGTTGGGGTGAGGTAGGGTTAGGGGGCAGGTTTAAAATTTTAAAGATATGAAATTTATTTTACGAATGTCATTATTGGCAATAGCATTTTTTTGCACATTATCAACCATTACCGCCCAGCACGATGGAAAACGTTGGGGCGATTTGGGTAATGGTCGCTACCGCAACGTGATACTTCCTGCCGATTACAGCGACCCTGAAGTGCTGCGGGTTGGCAAAGATTATTACCTGATTTCGTCGACTTTTCAGTTCTCGCCGGGCATTGTTATTATGCACTCGCGCGACCTTGTGAATTGGAAAACGATAAGTGCTGTGGTTCAAAATCTACCTGAGCAACTAAAAGATGACCGCTTCGATTGGCGCGTAATGGATCATTACGATAAAGGAGTTTATGCGGCTTCGCTTCGTTATCACGAAGGTAAGTTTTGGTGCTTTTTCACTACCTACAACAAAGGTGGAATTTATGTGGCTACGTCAAAAAAAATTACTGGTCCGTGGAAGGTAGAATTAATAAAAGACATGAACGGAAAAGAACTTTATGGTATAAACTGGGATGATAACTGTCCGCTTTGGGACGAAGATGGAAAAGCGTATATGGTTACAAGTAATCCGGGTGAAAACTGGTTTCCGATTCTTTTTCAAATGTCGTGGGATGGAAAAACACTGCTCGATGGAGATTTGGAGAAGATGAAAATTAAAACGCTTGACCAAACCAATAGAGGTACTAATATTCTTCCGCATGCAACATGGGGCGAAGGAAATAAGATTTTTAAACGCGATGGCTATTATTATGTGTATCATAATCAGTGTTTTCCGCCCGATTACGATCGCCGTGCTACCATTGCTCGTTCTAAAAATATTTATGGCACTAAACCCGATGGAACTCCAGGCACCAAACACGATCC
>CAMDNO010000273.1 GCA_945902955.1 Porphyromonas cangingivalis | reverse complement strand
TCCTGCTCGTCGAATGCCAACAATTTATCCGGAAAAGTTTTCCGATTGTAAGCATCATACAAAGCAGTCATCAAACCCTCCAATGTTTTATCGTAGTGAAATATTATCATATTGAATTAGTCAAATAGCAGCGTTAACTGATGTTGGTTGTCTTTGCCTTTTGGCGTTTTTTTGCCCGTAAGCAATTTGCGTATATATTCCGGCGAAGTGTCGCTTACCGTGCTGCTTGTCAACTCATTGCAAGTGATAAAGTATTGTGCTTTTTTCATTACAATGCCCATCTTTTTTAAATCATAGGATGTGAGCCGTGTAAAACGGCGCGAAGCAACAATCAACTTTGCTGATTTTACACCAATGCCGGGAATACGCAAAATCATGCTGTAATCGGCTTTATTAATGTCGATGGGAAACTGCTCGGGATGGCGAAGTGCCCATGCTAATTTTGGGTCGATTTCCAAATCCAAATCAGGATAGCTGTCGTCCACAATTTCATCCACTTTAAATTCGTAAAAGCGCAATAACCAATCTGCCTGATAAAGTCGATTTTCGCGTACGAGTGGCGCTTGTTTCAATGCAGGTAATCTATTATCATACGCATTTACCGGAATATATCCCGAGTAATACACGCGCTTCATACTTGGGCGGTTGTACAATGCCACCGAAGTGTTGAGAATTTGTTTATCCGATTCGTTGGTGGCTCCGATTATCATTTGCGTGCTCTGTCCGGCAGGTGCAAAACGTGGAGCCGACCGAAATTTCTGACGGTCTTCTGCATTTTGCAATACACCTTGTTGAATGTAAAGCATAGGTTTATAAACACTGTCGTGGTCTTTTTCGGGAGCCAGCATTTTCAGGTTTTGTTCGTTGGCAATCTCGATGTTCACGCTCAGTCGGTCGGAGTAAAGTCCTGCCTCGTGTACCAATTGTTGACTGGCTCCGGGTATGCTTTTCATGTGTATATAGCCGTTGAAACGATGAATTGTTCGCAGATCTTTTACCACACGTACCATGCGCTCCATAGTGTAGTCGGGGTTATTGACCACACCCGAACTCAAAAATAGTCCTTCGATATAATTCCGCCTGTAAAACTCGATGGTTAGTTCCACCAATTCGCTTACCGAAAAAGTGGCACGTTTCAAATCATTGCTCCGACGATTGATACAGTAAGCGCAATCGTAAATACAATAATTAGTAAGCATTATTTTAAGCAGCGAAACACATCGCCCATCCTCAGTAAAACTATGGCAAATGCCCCAACCCGACGTGCTACCAATGCCGCCGGGTGTGCTTTTACGCGTTGTGCCACTTGAAGCGCACGAAACGTCGTATTTTGCCGATTCGGCAAGTACCTGAAGTTTTTCGAGAATTTCTGCTTTCATAACGGGACAAAGTTAACCGATTTTGTCCGAATTGATAGCGATGCAAAGTATTAAAAAGCAGAGATGTTGAAAAGTTTTTAGTCAAAATTTACTTTCGTAATTTTTTCGGATACCGCCCAAAGTTGCTGAATATGTAGTTTGTTGAGCGCATGATTATTAGGGCGCACTATTACCGGATAGCCCTTCATTTCGTTTCTGCCATCAGGACCAAAATACTCCCCTCCCACTACATTTTCATCTACCGAAGCACGCAATTGTGGCAAAGCACCCATCGAAGCCGGCTGAATAAATAATTTAAAAAGTGGTTTAAGTAAAGTTTGCATAAAACTACTTCCAATGCCACTAAACAAATTGGTATCCGACACCCCCGGGTGAGCCACAACAGCTTTTATATCCAATTTGTTTTTGGTAAAATATTCTTGTAATCCATAAGTAAACAACAGGTTTTCTAGTTTCGAACGACCGTAAGCTGCTAATGGTGAATAGCCTTTGCCATTCGCGTAAAGCAAATTATCGAAATCCATTTTACCTTGTTTGTGAGCGATACTACTCACATTTACAACGCGCGAAGCAGGTGTTGCTTTCAACTTATCGAGCAATAAGCCCGTAAGTGCAAAATGGCCGAAATGGTTAGTGCCTTGCTGACTCTCGATACCATCTTTGGTGAGTTGGTACGGTGGCATCATAATGCCGGCATTATTTAGTAAAATATCTAAACGCTTAAATTCGCGGTTAAAACGGTCGGCAAAGGTTTGTACCGACGATAAATCAGCCAAATCGAGCGTCATAACTACAATTTGAGCCGCAGGAGCCGATTTTAGAATTTCGTTTTTGGCTACTTCGCCTTTATCGTAGTTTCGACACGCCAAAATTACTGTTGCGCCTTTTTCGGCGTAAGCTTTTACCGATTGTAATCCGAGACCGCTATTTCCACCGGTTACAATTATTGTTTTACCGGCTAGCGAAGGAATGTTATTTGTTGTCCAGTTCATTCTAAGAATTTACTATTTTGTGAGTTACTATTTACTATTTAAAATAGAAACAACAATCAACTCAAAAAAGTTCCCCATCTCACCAGATATAGGAATTTGAGCACCTTCGTTGGGATTCTCAATCCCAAGCTCGCCTTAACGTAAAAAACTTCGCGCCACACGCTGAACGTGTTTCTCTATACTACGCTCGGCTAAAATAAAAGCTCCAACTTTTAATATTATAATGGATTTTCAAATTTCTCCAACAATTCAAAAAAAGGCGTCTTTAAAAACGTATTTCACCATTTGCCTTAAAGCATGTGGTTCATCGTCAATAACAATAAATTTTATCAAAAATGTTTTTGTTTTATCGGGTAATTAGTTTATTGCTCAACAGAGTTCCGTTTTCGGTTTGCACTTTAGCTATATATGCACCATTCGAAAACTTATTTGTATCAATGGTTAGTTTATTTTCTAGGAAATTATGGTTGAAAACTAATTTTCCGGTCATGTCAAATATTTCAACAGAAGTCATATTTTGAGCTGCTGAAAATAAAACGGTACCATTTGTAGGATTTGGAAAAATACGTATTTCTTTGTTCTCAATTATGTTATTGGTAGCGGAATTTAAGTTCACATTTCTTACCAATCTTACATAATTAGTGATACGGATGGCATCGCCTTGTGGACCGAAACCTGTGGGATAATTGCTGGCATTACCGGATTTAGGGTCGCTTCGTTGTGCTCCTGCTCCATGCACATCAATCCAGCCTCCAAAGTTTGACATATAACCCATAGCCCTGCCAAAGGACACATAACAGGCATCTTTGCCCGAAGTAGGGGTCTGTGAACAAAAAGTAGTACTGCTCATATAATATGGGTAATCGGGATTGCCGGCTTCGTTTGTAATTTGTGTACAATTGAACAAGGGATTAATAGCGGCCGAGCTTGATGTGGCTGGTGAGCGAGTATAGTCGACCAAACTTTGTAACTCTTTGGCATCGGGTAAGCGCCAATCGGAGTAGCCGGCAAAGCTAAAGTTTTCGGCATAATTCAAGGCATTTTCCCATGCAATAGGTGTTCCATTGTCGTTTTTCATCCACATCAAACCCGTAGCTTCATCGGTAATGGTTTGATCGTTATTGTCAATAAATTTATTTTTTCCGTATTCTGTATTTCCACGAACGTACATAACATAATATTTTTTCATATTATTTGATGGATAACCTTTTATGCGTCCATCCCCAAAGTTAACACCAAACATCGTAGGCGTTCCATTCATGGTAGTTGTTACATAAGTAGTTGAGCAAGCATATTGCGCATCTATTAAACGCTCGTTGGAAGTAGCCCCGTGTGAACTTGAGTTTAA
>CAMDNO010000272.1 GCA_945902955.1 Porphyromonas cangingivalis | reverse complement strand
AAGTAAGCCAATGGGATTTTCGCGGTATTCGGAAGTTCCTCCCAACGAACCATCGGGATTTAACAACGGATAAGCATTGGCAGGCGTTGTAAACAGCGAATTGAATATATAATTGTTGGAGTTATTCACATTGTACGAACTTCCAACCCACGGCGAACGTCGGTCATCAAAAACCGCACTGATATTGGTATTCAGCACAAAACCCTTTCCTAAATTCACATCCAAATTTGTTCGGAAGTTGTAGCGTTCGTTGTAAGTTTGTTTCAGATTATCCTGCCCCGCGGGCAAATCGAAAATTCCATCCTGTCGCATGTAACTCACCAAAGCATAATATTGCGCTACAGAATTGCCACCGCCAGCCGTAAAATTATACTGCTTGAAATACGCATAATCTTTTAGAAAATCGGCGGGTAAATTGGTACTTGGATATTTATAAATATCGGTACTATTTACGTAATTATCAGGAGTATAAATAGAATTTGAACCGTCGTTTATGTTGGCTTCGTTGTGCAGTGTGGCATACTCAAATGCATTGAGTTTGCTCGAAATATAGTCGGGCATTTGCACACCAACCTGCGCTTCGATATTCATAAAGTTTTTGGTGGCGCTACCTCTTTTTGTAGTTACCAAAATTACCCCGTTGGCACCACGCAATCCGTACATCGCCAATTCGGAAGCATCTTTCAATACGGTAATGCCTTCTATTTCTTTGGGATTGAGCAGGTTAATATTACCATCAATTCCATCAATCAAAATCAGTGGCGTGTTATCACCGGTTGTTGCTTTGCCACGCACATAAAAATTATAGTTGGAAACACCGAATTTTTGTCCGCCGTTGCGTAGGGAATAAAGCCCCGAAACGGTGCCATTCAGCGCTTGTTCCACCTGATTAACCGAGTTTCTTTCGATGGTCTTGGCATCTATTCCTGCCACTGCTCCTATAAACGATGGCGCTAATTTCGTCAAACTATCTTTGGTTGTCGACAATCCATTCACCAATTTTTCGGCAGAAATATAGGGTGGAAAAAGCAGGAAAGTAGTTATAAAAATAACTTTTGCAACGTTCTTATAATGAATTAAGTATCTCATTCTGGTCTCGTATTTTTTAATTATTTTACTCATTTAACCTACTCCCAACCTTCATTTTGTTTCAGCAATTTACTTTTGTAAATTTCGCTGTTTGGTATCGGATAACGATGCATGTGATTCAGAAATGTGCGTGTTTCGTGCACAAAAGGTTCGTACAGAAATGTGCCATCAGTCTTTTTGGTGATTTTCATTCCTTCAATCGGATTTACACTTCCAAAAAGTTGCGTTCCGCGTTTCAAACTCAACACATCGTACCAACGTTGTTCCTCAAACGACAACTCGATAGCCCGTTCGTTCAAAATTCGTTCGCGCATTGTTTCTATCGTTCCCGAAATATCGGTTGGAATTGGCACCTGACCGACACGCTGACGCACTTCGGTGGTAGCTGCGCGGGCAGTCAAACTTGCGCCGGGATATGCTCCTTCGGGTCCATAAGCTTCGTTGGCTGCTTCGGCATAATTGAGCAGCACTTCGGCATAACGGAAAAATATGTAGTTCAGATACGCACTTGTACTTTTGTAACGCTGATGCGCTTCCGGCCAAAATTTGGCTATGGAATAACCCATCGGATTAACCAACGAAGAACCATAATCCTGTCCACCCACATAAAATTCTGTTTTGCGACTATACCAAAAACGGTCGTTGTACAAAACGGTCATTTTCAATCGGGGGTCGCGGTTGGTGTATGGATTTTGTGGGTTGTAACCCGACAATGAATTCGAAATAGGATAGCCGTTCGACGCTTCGTAAAGATTAACAAAACTATGCGTTACAGCTGTTCCCATCCAACCCATGTAGCCTTGTGGCACAATAAAACGTACCCAGAAATTTGAATTATCGATGTGTCCCTGCTCAAAATTCATTTTAGGACGCGGACGATTCATAATGATTTCGGTTCCCAAATTCGGACGGAAAAACATATTGACATAATCCGGCTCGAGCGAATATTGGTTCATTTTTATCACATCCCACGCTGCCGAAGCGGCTGCTTCCCATTTTTTTACATCATTTTCGGGATTGTTAAGCGGACGGGCTGCATACAACAAAACCCTTGATTTTAAAGCCAGTGCGGCTCCTTTGGTAGCTCTGCCGGTTTCGGCTTCGGCATTTACTACATCTAATTTTGCTGCCGCAATGTCGCAGTCATCCACAATAAATTTCACACATTCGTCGTACGAACTGCGTGTAATGTCCAGCTCATCTTTTCCCAATTGAACCGATTTATCAAAAATTGGTACTCCACCCCAACGTTTTATTAATTCAAAATAAAAAAATGCACGCAAAAAATGCGATTCGCCCAACGAACGGTTGTAGATTTCGGGTGTCGGAAAGTTTTTTACTTTGTCGATATTTTCCATAGCCATATTTGCCTGACGAATGCCTTTGTACAAATTTACCCACATTTCCGAAAGTTCCCTGTTGGCATTGGTTTGTGGAGTTCCGGAAGGCAATGTAGCGCCCGACCAAGCACCATTGTTAAAAACGGGCGAACAAACATTTACACCCAATCCTTCTGCTTCGTCGGACAATTCGCTAACCATACTATTCCACATCCGACCTATATGTCCGGGCATGTAGAGGTAGGTGTAATCCAAAAATTGACGATATTGCTGATAATCGCTGAATACTTTTTCGAAATCTAGTTCCTGTTCGGGTGCCTGATTCAAATCCGATTCTTCAAAAATTTCGGTACAAGCCGAAGGCACCAAAAGCGCTGCCAACAAAAATATCTTGATTAAAAATTTAGTTAGTTTCATTTTTAGCTATTACAAATTGATGTTAATACCCATATTAAAAATTCGTTGTTGCGGATATACTTCGCCACTTGCTTCCACGGTTTCGGGGTCAAATCCATCGATATACGACCATGTAAATACATTATTTCCACTAATCGAAACAGATGCATCGCTCACATTGAGGCGTTTACAAAGTTTTGCAGACAATGTGTATGTAATTTGAATATTGCGCAAACGTAAATAATCTCCTTTTTTCAAATGAAAACTGTTGAGGTTTTTATTGCTGTGTTGTGCATTCAAGTGTAACGAAGGATAAGCAGCATTTTGATTTTCGGTAGTCCAGTAATTTTGGTGAATAGCAGTTACCTGACCACCTCCGGCAGCGCCGCCAAACTCAAATCCGGCATTCGAAGTAAAAAATACTGAGGAGTTGGCTGCACCTTGTAACATAGCACTTAGCGTGATACCTTTCCACGACAGTTCGGGCGAAACCGAATAGAAAACCTCCGGCAATCGGGAGAATCCGATGGGCGTTTTGTCGCGTTCGTCAATCTGGTTATCTTCATTTACATCGCGGTATTTTAAATCGCCCGGAATAATCGGACCGCCCAATGTAGCCTGATTCGGGGAATTGTCAATATCGTCCTGCGAAGCAAAAAATCCCAACACTTCGTACCCTCTGAACTGATTAATGCGGTAACCCTCGTATTTTTGATAAGCGGGCGTTCCGGCTGGGTCGTCGTAATTTTTAATCACATTGCGGGCAAAACTATAATTTGTTTTCAGAGCGTAACCAATGTCACCAATTTTATTGCGATGTGCCACTTCAATTTCGTAACCCCAGTTGTTCACTTCGCCAATATTGTATTGCGGCGACGAAATACCCGTAGTATTGAGCAACGAACGTGCCTGCATCAAAATATCGGTACGGTCTTCGTTGAAAAAGTCGAGTGTTACATCCAACAAATTATTTTTGAAAAACCGAATATCAGCACCAATATT
>CAMDNO010000271.1 GCA_945902955.1 Porphyromonas cangingivalis | reverse complement strand
AGTTTTGCCTGACCCACAGCCGAGTAAAGCTGACGTTGATCCACTACATCCAACTTTTTGTTGAGTCCCAAAATGCTCCGTCCTGATGCTACAGCTCCCGACGAAATCATCACCACTTCCACACCTTTTTTGTGCAACACAGCAATTTGATCAACCAGTGCCGACATACGTGTAATATCGAGCGTACCGTCGGTACGTGTCAGCACATTACTTCCAATTTTTACGGCTATTTTCTTAAACTTCATATTGTATTTAACTACGAATTAAAAACCACAAATGACACAAATTTAGCTTCGCTGACCGTTGGTTCACGAATTTTTCAAACTCATCACCACATCATCACATCACCACATCATCACATCACCACATCACTCATTATACACCACATGCATCACCGTTGTACCTACGGCAAAAAGTGTATTTTTATCTATGTTTTCCATCGTGTCGTTTATTGTGTGCCAATAATGACCAAAACCAGAGTTTTGACCTTCGTTGCGATACTGAATAATGTCTATACTTGGGATACCAGCTAACTTATTGACATACAAATGGTCGTCGGTAATTCCGCCAATTTCTTCGTTGCGAAAATAGTTTCCAAAACCAAGCGATGCAGCTGCCGACCAAACCTTTTCCACCACATCGGCCGCATAATACATCGAAAATTGTTCTTTATAGAAAGTAGCATTGGGTGCTCCCACCATATCTAGCAAAATTCCATATCGAGCCGAGTAGCCTTTTACGTGCGGGTTTTCAGCCCAGTATTGTGTCCCTAAGCACCACGAATCTTCCGAATTTCCATCCGAATTATGAGAATCGCCATAATCTTCGGCATCAAAAAATATAATATCTACACCAATATCTGTTTTCTGAATACTAAACTGTCGTGCCATTTCGAGCAACACTCCTACCCCACTTGCACCGTCGTTGGCGGCCATCACGGGCGTTTTATGATTGGCTGGGTCGGGGTCGTTGTCGGCCCAAGGGCGCGAATCCCAATGGGAAAAAAGTAAAACACGATTGGATGCTTCCGGATTGAAGGAACCAATAATATTAACGGCATTGAGTTTATCGCCATTAAAAGCCGTAAGCACAGCGTGTTGCTCAACTACCGTAGCACCAAATCTTCGAAGTGTCAAAGCAAGATAGTCGGAACATAGCTTGTGAGCAACTGTATTAGGAACCCGTGCACCAAAATCGACTTGCGTTTTTACAAAATAATATGCCGAATCGGAATTAAACAGAGGAACATTTACCGATTTTTTAACCTCGGTTTGCTGTTTCGGTTTATTAGCACAACTAATAAAAATGCTACAAAGTGTAACAAAAATGAATATTTTTTTCATATTTGGTTCTATTTTACCAAAATTATTTATTTTGTTCAAAATTATATATAGTCGTTTAAACAACAAAGATAGGAATAATTAGATTGTTTTAAAAAGAAAATTGAGTAAAAAAAAGCAAATCGTATGTGCTTTTGTATTTTTAAATGTTTAAAAGGAATTTATATGCACACAAAATTGTATTTTTGTCACTCGTTTTATTTTATAAAAGAAAGTGTTCACGATTTAACATGATAAAATAATCTGAAATAATGTCTAAAATTCGAATTCTTCTGATTTTTGTTATTCTATTTCAAGGTCTAAATGCACAGGATTTTGAAGTATCGCCCTTAGTTATGAATTTCAATGCAGAACCAGGTGTAATTCAAAAAAAGCAACTAACACTCATTAATCATTCGGCGCAGCCACAAAAATATAATTTGAAAATTTCAGATTTTGTGGAAGATACCGAAGGTAATCGTAAAATTGTGCCCTTGGGTAGTAGTAAACGTTCGTGTGCCAATTGGCTTAATATTAGTCCATCGTATATTCAACTCAACCCCAACCAAAAAGCTCAATTGGAAATAACGATGTCTGTTCCTAAAGATAGCTTTTCGTCGCGGTGGTGCATGTTACACGTGGAAGTTGCGAAAGACCAATCGGCTTTCGAAGCAGATAAATCAGTAGTTGCAGGTGTTTTGTTGGTACCACGTATTGCGGTGCTGGTAAATCAATCGCCTCAAAGCAACAACATCTATAAAGCTACTATCAATGAGTTGAAAGAAATAACAAAACGTGGTAGCAACCATCATGTTTTCGAAGTAGTTGTTGCCAATGAAGGCGATAATTTGATAGAAGCCAATGTTAATTTAACGCTCGTGAACCAACAATCTGGTAAAGAAGAAAAATTTACAGTAACAAAAGCCACTGTTTATCCCGATGCTTCACGCAAAATAACTTTGCAAATGCCAAGCATTACTGTAAAAGGCAATTATGTGGTAACAGCCGTTGTCGATTACGGACATCGTCAACCTTTAGAAGAAACTAAATTAATGCTTGAAATAAAATGATAATCAAAAGTTTAAATATAATTATTATCGTCAGTTTATTTTTTTTGTCTGTTACAGCGCAACAAAAAGTTTCAACGTTTTACGATCTCGAAAAGAAACAACCCAAAGAAGTATATACTGTGGTAGATTATAAAAAACTTGGCAAGGTAAAGCATGGATTTTATACAATATGGTATCCGAGCAATAAACTTTGGCAAGAAGGATTTTACGATTACAACAAGCTGGATGGGAGATGGGTAGATTATTACGAAACAGGTATACTCAAGCAAGAACTTAGCTATAAAAAAGGATTGTTAGATGGAAAATTGAAGTATTATTATCCCAGTGGTATATTGATGCAAGATGCTGATTTTAAAGACAATAAATTAAATGGGGCAGTTATTAATTATTTTGAGGATGGTAAAATACAGGAAACAGGAAATTATATAGATGGATTGCTAAATGGAGAATTTAAGGCCTTTTACGAAGATGGCCGTCCGCGCATTATGCGTAGCTACAAAATGGGCGTGGAAGATGGTTTTTCGGTAACTTATTTCGAAAATGGCAATATCCGCGACCGTGCCATTATGAAAGATGGATTTTGCGAAGGTCAGTTTATCGATTATTATAAAGAATATACAAACGGAACAGTAAATAAAATTTGTTTGTATGAGAATGGTCGCTTGAATGGAAAACTTTCATGGTATTATCCCTCGGGTAATCTGAAATACGAATGTATGTACAAAAACGACAGTATTACGGGGGCAGTTAAAGAGTATTACGATTCAACAGTTTTCGTTATTCGTCAAACGGGTTTTTACAATGGAAATAAAAAAAATGGACGTTGGAAATCATATTATATCAATGGAAATACATACTCCTCTGGTCATTTTGTGGAAGATGCGTTCGATGGCGAATGGCAAGTGAACTATCCAGATGGTAGGCTCAAGCAAAAAGGTGACTATGCCAATGGCAAAGCTACGGGCGAATGGACATTTTACTATGAAACGGGCGAAATTAAAGATAAAGGCAACTATATCAACGATTTTAAAAATGGTATTTGGGTTAGCTATAACAAAGATGGCAAGCTAATGTCGGAAATTACCTTCGAAAATGGGCAACGAAATGGAGTAGTGAAAACGTACAACTCAAATGGTAAACTTATTGAAACAAGCTATTACAAAAACGGCGAAGAAGTTCCAAATAATAAGAAAAAACGGAAATAAAAAGCACGTTTTGTTTTTACTGATGGTAAGTAGTATTCACCACGCCTTAATTGTTCTCTACTTTCTTGAATTTTAGCAACAAATTCAGGGTTGTAAGGTTTTGTAACTACTCAGCACCAATACAAATGTATCAATAGTTATTTACCACGGCAAGTATTGCCAAGAAAGGATTTTGATTGTTCTTTTTTGCAGTTTGCGCGATAGAATGAATTTGACAGTAAGCGTTTGCACCCTGTTTGGATTTAAAGATAC
>CAMDNO010000270.1 GCA_945902955.1 Porphyromonas cangingivalis | reverse complement strand
CCTTTTTCAATCCATCGTATATTGGTTTATCTGTGATTTTTTTCGTTTACTTTTTCAAAGTATTTTCAAACATCATTCAATTTTTTAATTTCGGGGTGAAGTGGGGTTTTTGCGCAGTCTGACGACTAAGGCTAAGCGCATTTGGCGGTTTGCGGGAGTATTCACTGTCGCACTGCGACAAAGTGAATGCGGGCGCAACACCTGCTAAATGCACGTCAACCAGCCAATGAGCTTAGGCGCGTGTTATGGGCTGGCATTTGATTTTTATATTCCTCCGTTAGCTTTATATTTTTCTTCGTATTCAATTCGTTGCTTGTCTTGTCCTAAAGATTCGTAAAGTCTCGATAATTCCAAATATATAAATTCGGAAGAAGGTCCAAAATTCTCGCTTATTTTAAAAGCTTCAATCGCTTCATTTACTTTCTGTTCGTCTCTGAGAATATAACCTAAGTCTTCAGCTACAATATTTATATTTTCTGCCTTTTTAAGTCCAGTTTTTAAAATTTCGATTCCAACATTAGGGCTGTCTACTGAATAATACAAATTGTAGTCTCCAAAACATTCAGAAGCAATTGCCGGAATTACCTGCATTTTCGATTCTATGATATTTTCAACTTTACAAATTCCCCAGATATTTTTCTTTACAACTGTCTCGGTAATTCTTTCCGGTGTCGAAATAATCAAAAAACAGTCTGAAATTTTATTCTTTATTATTTGTTTTGCCTTTACGAAATATAATCCTTCTTCGTCTGGAATCAGTTCGAAGTTTGTCTGCTCAATTGTCCAGTTCAATTCGTTGTCTGAGTCTTGATTTGTCACAACGAAAACATTCGTTTTAGTGTCCGAAAAAATCTCTTTTACTCTCATATTCTTTTTTTTGTATGCTTGCCCATAACGACTAAGGCTAAGCGCATTTGGCGGTTTGCGGGAGTATTCACTGTCGCACTGCGACAAAGTGAATGCGGGCGCAACACCTGCTAAATACACGTCAGCCAGCCAATGTGCTTAGGCGCGTGTTATGCGTTCGTAGTTTGTTGTAAATAATTTGTTTTCTGTCAAACCGCAAAACACCTTAAACTCTTATAGAAAATGCTGATTTCTTAATTTCATTTCTATCGCTGAAACGAGTTTGCATTAATCTATAAATCATTCATTACCAAATTTAAAGCTAACTATTTTTGTTTCAGTATTGGTTAGTTGTATCATGATTTACAAAATTACCAATCTTTACTGTCTTGAGTCCCTTTTAAGTAACTTGATAAACTATTTATTAGTACGCTAAAATAATTTTCTATCTCACTTTTTGCTGTTTCCTGTTTTAATTCACCTTTATTGTTGAAAATAGACCAACCTCCAAGTGCACCTTTAGGTTTAAAATTTAGTGGTACTCCGGCAGTCATAATTTCTAGATTTACAACCTCTAATTTGACTTTTCCATCTTTAAAATATATTTCAGTAAAATAATTTGCATCATATTTTAATTTTGAAAGACCTGTATTAATAGATGCAATGTACGGAATATAAGTTTTGAATTTTATATATTCATTCTCAATTGTTCCTTTTTGTACAACATCAGGATTTTTATAAGTTTGAATAATATATCTTTTGGCATTATCAAATAATTGTTTTGCGCTTTTTCCCTCAATTTCAATGACTACATATGATTTTTCGATGTTACTCGAATCTCGAAGACCTTCAGGTGTAACGATAAATTTTTGTCCAAATAATTGAAAAGTAGCAAATAAACAAATGGCAAATGTTGCCATTCTCAATTTGTTAAATTTATAGATATTTCTTTTTATCATCCTAATTCTGATTTAATATGTTGTATTTTATGCTGTCTTAATATTTAATAATTAAGAAGTTATCTTTTTATTGTCACAAATTTTGATAATTTAATCCCTTTACTCAATTCGACTATATATGATTTTTTCATTTCAGCAAGTTTAATTATTTCTGATACTTTAAAGTTCTGTTTTTTAATTATTTCTGCATATTCAATTCCAAATAAATGAATGTTAACAACTTGCTCTTGTTTAGGAGCATTTTCATACATGTCTTTTAAAATTTCGCTTAAATGTTTGATTTCCATATTTTTATTTTATTTAATGTCTTATTTCTATTTTCTTTCAATATTTAATTTTTGTCCAAAAACTATTTCGTTTTTTCATTTTAAGTCAAATTAAACATTCCTATATTTGATTTTTTCAGTCGTTATTTGTCATAGTCACAAATGTTTAAAACCAATTCTTCCTTAGAAAATATGCGAGGAATTGTCCGCCGAGCAAAACCCCGAAAACCAGCAAAATCTGTCAAACCGACAAGTCATAAAGTCGAGAAGAAGCGGACAGTTCGTCAAAGATTTTTCAACCGTAATTCTGTCTTTTTCTTTTTTATACTATGACGCATAACGCGTCGCTATGCGAACTTATTTTCCGCTATGCGAACTGCTTGTTCGCATACATCCGCCTTATTTGTAAATCGTATTATATTTAATATTTTGAATATAAGCATGTTGAGAGAATTTGTATTTTTCACAGTTGTTCGCATACAGGATTTTAAAACCAGTATATTTAATTGCAAATATTTACATTTGTCTTTGCAAAGATATTAAAATATTCTATATGAAATATGTTTTCTTTTACTAAATTTCTAAATTATCCAATGGACTTTTTATTTGGTCAAATCCTTTGGTAGTAATGTGTGTGTGTGTAAATCCCCGTAGTTTTGTTATTCGCGTGTGTTCATTGAATAGTGGTATGAAATTAAGATAAATACATCAAAAGCTTTGCTCATATCGGTTGGTTTACTGAGGTATGTGTCATTAATTTAGAATTCCAAAATATTTTGAAAGTTAATTGAAGATGCTCATTCAGAAAAATATTTTTCTTTCGGTTGCAAAATAATGTTTTATCTTTGCAACTCAAAAGGAAAATTAATTCTCAATACATTTCAAAATGCTCCTCTACCCCAACGCCAAAATAAATATCGGACTTAATATCACCGAAAAACGCTCGGATGGTTACCACAATATCGAAACAGTTTTTTATCCCATAGGCTTGTGCGACGTGCTCGAAGTTTCACCTTCGGATAGCTGTACCGATTATAGTTTCTCAACCGCAGGCATTGAGATTGATGGTGATCCCGAAAACAATCTCATTCTCAAAGCATTCCGTCTTTTAAATAACGATTTCGACATACCCGCTATCGACATAAGTTTGGTAAAACAAATCCCTTTTGGAGCTGGACTTGGCGGTGGGTCTGCCGATGCCGCTTTTATGCTCAAAGCACTAAATAAACTTTTTGGCTTAAAAATTGCAACTAAAAAACTCGAAAAGTATGCTGCGAAACTGGGAGCCGATTGTGCCGTATTTATTCGAAACAAACCCGTTTTTGCAACTGGTATTGGCAATGAATTTACAAAAACAGAATTATCTTTAAAAAATTATTTTTTGGTTCTGATAAAACCCGACATTCATGTTTCAACGCCCGAAGCCTATTCGAAAGTTGTTCCACGAAAACCTGAAAGCTCATTATTAGAATTAGTAAAAATGCCTGTTAAAGATTGGAAAGGCTTGATAGTAAACGATTTCGAACAATCTGTTTTTGCAAATCATCCTGCCATTTCCGACATTAAACAAAAATTATACGATGCTGGAGCTTTGTATGCCTCCATGTCGGGTTCGGGCTCATCGGTGTATGGACTTTTTGATTCAGAACCATCGATTTTGCCCGATTTTGGCAATTGTTTTGTAACTGGTGGTATTCTAAAATAATTTTTCATAACTTTGCAGTCCAAAATTTTATAGCCTTATGCGATTTTCAATTTTGACACTAACATTTTTATT
>CAMDNO010000269.1 GCA_945902955.1 Porphyromonas cangingivalis | reverse complement strand
GTACCTCCATTGTTGATAGTAATGTTATTAGTAGTATTTGTAATTGATCCAGCTGTAAGCGTTAAATTATTTACAGTTAATGCCGAGAAAGGAACATATGCTCCAGTAGTATTAATCTCAAAATTATTTATTGGCGATGCAAAAATTTGTCTGCTGGCCGACAAAATTGAAGAGTGAGTACTTGTTATACTAACCTTTGATCCTGATGCACTGGCATCAATTGATCCGGTAGTATTTAAGGTAGAAGTAGAGTTACCAGTTATATTTAATGTTACCCCTGTATTTAATTTAAATGTAGGATTGTTAGTGCCCGATGAAAATCCAAATCTGGCAGTTTTGAGATTTGAAGACAAGGTCATAGTTCCTTTTGAACATGTAAAATTATAGAAAGTAACAGCAGGATCAACATATAAATTATTTGTAGTGGTAATGGTATTAAACCGCAAGCCGCCAACAGTACCTCCCGTTGGATTTGCAGTAAAATAATTAGTCGCATCCATTCCACTTAGTGAGAATGCACTTCCATTACCTAACATAAAGTCTTGAGTTGCAGTCAAGCTAATTTTTGTACCTCCAGAAAAAGTTAACCCTGAATTAACAGTAAAAGTATACGCACCAGCAAAACTTATAGTACTACCACCAGAAACAGAAAGTGTATTTACGAGTGTTGCATTACCGAGAGTTAAGGTTATTGGTGTGGCAGAACTAATCGTTACATCATCGCCAGTACCTGGTGTTCCGTTTGGTGTCCAGTTTGTTGTGGTATTCCAGGTTGAAGAACCTCCATTCCAAGTATAGGAGGTTGCCATCACATTCGTTATTGCCGCAGCAAAAACGATTAATAAAAGTAATTTTTTCATATCCATATAATTTAAATTTTAAAAGTTTACATATTTCTGTTTTTTCACGCTACAAATATAAAATCATTAAATCGGAATGAGTATAAAAATAATTTCAATTGATGGTAAAAATGTTACATCGCAATAATTGTGCTGACAGACAGCTATTTATACAATAAAAACAAGGGGTAAAAACTCCTTGTTTTTATAAAATTATGTTTAGTAATAAGTAGTGGTGGAAACTAAAATAAAGTTTACAGGTTTGTTATTTCAATGAATATTGAGTGCCGAATGTAGTATTTATGGCAATAATAACAAATCCTTTTGAATGCATAGTAGCCGTATTTCCTTGTGCTGTAAACGACTCTAATTTTCGTCCACTTGTATCGAATACCGTTACTTTGTCACCTATTTCCAAATTATATAGTTGGTTTTTTATTCGGTAAGCTTTGTCTTTTTTTTTAACTGTAGGATTGTTTGTCGAAAAGTTCAAACCTTCGTAAGCACCTACGGTTGGGTTTGTTGCATTGCGAATATTTCCTGACAAGTCGGTTGTTGGTGAAGCATACAGGGTTGTTCCTTTGGTAAGCAAATAGGAAATTGGTTGCACGCTCCAGTTGGCTGAAGTAATCGAATTCAGCGAATCGAGCGATGCTTGCGCTGTTGTTCCCCAAATAGCTCCTGCAAAAGTGGAGGGCGTTTTGAATTCCGGTGCATTGCTTGCTGCGTTATTTAGCACTGCTAAATCGATGTATTTGTTTGCTTCGGCATAATAAGGCGCCGTTGTTGCCGAAGTGCTAATAGCTTGTGAAGTAATGTTATTAGCGTATTGCAGCAATGGTTGTGGTGTAACATTCGTGGTATTTACGGTAAGTCGCACGCTTTGATAAGCAGCCGAAGTGCCCGGTGCAGCATTTCCCCAAAACACATTGTTAACCACATAATTATCGTAAGTGGTTGCTGTGCTACCATTTTGTACAAAAAGCCCTGCGCCCTGTCCGGCACTTGATGCCGTTGCAACTACATTTCCAGCTTGGTCGAGTACTGAAGCACGATTATTTACAATGGTATTGTTTATGATTTGACCGCCATTTTCGTTGGCCATGCCGCCACCACGAATCACTACTGTACTAGCCGGATTAGCAGTATTCCAGTTAAGTACGCGGGCTTCGTTATTTGCAATGACACAATTAATAACTTTGGAAGTACGCAAGGTGGAGTAAATGCCTGCGCCGAAAAGATAAGGATTATAATAAACGGTGTAGGTATTTTCTGGCGCACGATTCATATTATAAATAATTCGATTGTTACGAACTATGGAATTTTGCAACACACCTCCCGAAATATATGCACCGCCACCGCGACATTGTCCGGCGCGTGTACCATTAATTTGTGATGCCTGTGCTTCGCAATTTTCAATTAAACAACCATCAATAACTGCATCGGCCACAGTTGTACAAACTCCGCCAGGCGCATTGGCATTGACTTCGCCGGTAGAATTAAAAACGCGACAATTCCGAACAATCGAGTTTTGAAGGGTACATTTTCCCGATATATTTACACCTGCCGGATTTCCGTTACCCAAAACAAGTCCTTCGTCAATGGTAATTCCATCAATTTTCACATCGCTGGCGGTTCCACCTGTCACTTTCAGCACCGTGAAACTTAGTGCTGTTGCTTTGTACCTTCCACCCACAATGCGAGTTGGATATTTGAATTCCCAGGGTTCTGTAATTCCATTTTTATCTAAATCTTCGCGAACACGATTCGCAGCTGTAGCCTCAGTACCAGCAAATCCACCATAAATACTAATCACTTTACTGTCGATAGAAAGGGATGCAGCCAATGGATAATCGCCCGATTTCATAAAAATATTATCGCCATAACTGGCCATATTCAAAGCCGAAGTAATTGAAGTGCAATCGTCCCAACTTGTTCCCGAACCGCTTCCGGTTGGCGAAATATACCACGTAATGGCAGTGCTTGTGCCGCTTGTAATGTAAAAAGTACGCGTTACGGCTGTAGCTGTTTTTACCGCCGGAGAAACTGTTCCCAAATGATAGGATGTAACGGTAATCGGCAATGGAAAACGTGCACGAACAGGAATACTATCTTTGTCGATAATCAATTGTCCGTTAGCTATATGAGCCGGGCCATTTGCAACAAAATAACGCACCGTTACTCCTGCTGAACTGGTAGCTCCTAAATTTATGGGTGCTAAATTGGCAATATTCACGTTTGCAATTGCCGGAAAAGTAATCACATTATCGGCTCCAGTGGCTAAGGTTGTGAGGTTTACATTTCCTTGCAAAACACAAGAACGATAAGTGGCATCGCCCTGTTGGCGTACCACAAAATAATTGCTACTTTTGAAACGTGGCACATATTCAAAGGTTTTTGCTCCAGTCTGTATCCAATTACCGCTGCACACTTCTATCTGGCTTGGATTACCCGAATTGGTAAATGAATTATCGGCTTTGTTGAAAAAAGTTTGTGTAGCCAGAAAGCCATTATCAAAATAATCAGTGCGATTGGGCATGCGAGTATAAGGCACCGTGTTGAGCATAACCGAATGACCACCAGCATTCAGCGCGTAAGGAATTTTGAGCATAATGGCACGCCACCAGTAACTTTGATCGTCGTACAACCCATTTGCATCGGCAAAACCGGTAACTTGTGCCGTGCGTGTCATCGACACATTTGCCATATCGTAAGCAGCTTGTGCGGTACGCTGACTAGGAAACCACGCTGCCGATTTTACCTGTGCCAATGTGAGGCTAGCCGTTGCCTGATTGGTGTAAGGAATGGGCTGGAAAGCATCTCCCAAAAATCCGGCACAAGGCAAACCAGTAATCCAACCATTGGCAATTTGTAATTCTTTTAAATTACCCTGCGCATCAAAACGCAAATCAGCAATATCGTCCATCCACCAGGCGATATTTCGCAACAAAGGTTTGCTGCAATCGAAGTGTCCGGTGTTTGGGTCGAAAAAATAGGAGAGCGGTTGATTGTAAGTAGAACGTTGTCCGCGGGTGTAGGAGTA
>CAMDNO010000268.1 GCA_945902955.1 Porphyromonas cangingivalis | reverse complement strand
ATATTTATTTTTTTTATTAAATCATTTTTATATGATAATTCAATAAATCAATTAATTATTTTAGTTGCTTTAAAATAGATATAAACTATTTATATTCAGATAAATATTGAAAGCGAATATTACGAAATCATTTCATTTTACTTGTTTTTTTTATTCATAACGTATTACAAAATTGTCTAATGCAATTGTTAACTATTATTCAACGAATTATATTTGATTATAATATAATTATTTTAATACTTGTGAATGTTATTTTGTGTTTTCGAATAAATCTACTTAACTGTTTAAATAACAATGATATAAATCTTTTTATCTTGAATAATGTAACGATATGTAATATGTTGAAATTTAATTAAGTGTTAGAATGAAATATTTTTATATATTTTTGTAAGTTGTTTGTAATAAATGAATTGTATTATTAAAATAAAATTAAGTGTTTATATAAATAAATTACAATTTTAATAAAGCAATTTTCCATTATTCTTTTTAGATTATTGCAAAATGATATTCATTATAATTGATTGTAAAGTTCTTTAAATCTATTAAGTAAATCTTTCAATAAGTATTTCAGTTTCAACAAGGGCATGAAAAAAATAATTTTTATTATTTTATTAATAATACCAATGATAATATTTTCTCAAGAAAAGAAAATATCGCATTGGTCATTTACGCCTGAGTATGGTTACAATGTTTTTGATGGCGATATAAATCAAGATTTGCTAAATGTAATACCAACCTCATTCCGAGATGTAACTTTCGGAGCAAATATTGAATACGCATTAACTCCAATTTGGGGACTTGGCATCGATGCGTATTATTTTCCCCTACGTGCTAGGAATAACAACCCGACATCTATATCAATAAATACAAATCTATATAATACCAATTTTTTAACCACTATAAATTTTACACGGCTTATTTTTCCAAATACAAAATCAAAACTGTTTGTTTTAGGATCATTAGGTATTGGGATGGCATATTATGAATATAATTTGTTTTACTATCCAAGTAATATTCCTATTCAAAAAGAAGATAATTTTTCCGGCACTTTAATTCGTACTCAAAACGAGAATGGTGTTATGGATAATGGTATAAGTGTTTCAGTTCCAGTAACTTTTTCTCTCGAATACAACTTTAGCAAACCATTTGCCATAGGGGCAAAAGTACATTACAGATCTTATGCAAAGGACAATTTAGAAGGGGTAAGAGCACTTAATTGGTCGGGTGTTACAAACGATTATATAGGTGCCGGAACGGTTTATTTTCGTTACAAGTTTAATTCGATAAAGCGCAATCATCTACGAAATATGACAATGAGAGAATGGGAGCCCGATGAGAGTGTGAAATTAATTGCCGAGGTAAAAAAAGATCTTGCAGGACTCAAAAACCGTGTGGACACTGTGGAGAAAAAAGTGAAAGATCTTACTCCGCGTTTACAAAAATTAGAAGATATGATAAATAACGTAGGGCCAGACACAGATAACGATGGCGTTATCGACTTACGCGATTTAGATCCAAACACTCCTGCAAATACTGTCGTTGATTTTTATGGTAAAACTTTACCAATTCGAACAACGATAGATGATAGAGATGAAAGAGATGATAGACCTGAGAAAGGTGTAAGACCTGAAAGACCTGAGAAGGGGGAGAAAGGTTTTAAAGCCGAGAAGGGCAAAAAATCGGATTATTCATTCTATGTGGATGATATACCTTCCGTTTATTTTAATTTCGATCGAACCGAATTAGACGATGATGCTCTTGTTACTATTAGTAAAATTGCAGCCCGCATGCAAAAAGATCAGTCTTTGTTGGTTGAGATACGAGGATTCTGTGACTTTTTAGGCGATGTAACCTACAACGAAAAATTGAGTACCAGACGTTCGGAAAGAGTTAAAAAAGAATTAGTTAAAATTTGGGGTATTGAAGCTGATAGAATAATTGCAAACGGAAAAGGTAAAATTATTTTACCTCAAATTCAATATAGACCTAACAGACGCTGCGAATTCTTTTTTAGTAATGATATTGTAGATGTTCTGAATCAGTAAATTAGGGGGCATGCCCCCTTTCTACTTTCTACTACTACAAAACTTTCACCATTTATGCGACCAACAATAATTGAATTTTTAAACGAAAGTGTTGAAAAATACGCCAACAATCCATTTTTATGGGAAAAAGGCGATAAAGGCTATCAACCAACTACTTACCTCGAAACAAAAGAACAGGCGCAAATTTTAGCTGCCGGATTAATAAAGCTTGGTGTTAAAGTCGGCGACAAAATTGCCATGTTATCAGAAGGCCGTAATGCCTGGATAATTGGCGAATTGGGAATTTTACATGCCGGAGCAATAAATGTTCCATTGTCTATTAAGTTAGAAGAAAGCAATGATTTGATTTTCAGACTAATCCATTCGGAAGCTAAATACATTTTTGTTTCAGGCAATCAATTGAAAAAAATCAGAGCCATTGCTGCTGCGTTACCCAGCATTAAAAACGTTGTGGTTTTCGACCCACAAGTCGATTACGAAGCCAAAGAAATTCCATTGTTGCAACTTCTAAATTGGGGAAAAGATATTTTGGCTAAAAAGCCTGATTCGGTAAATATTGTAGCCTCTAAAATAAAACCCGACGACCTCGCCAATATCAGTTACACTTCGGGTACAACTGCCGACCCCAAAGGTATAATGCTCACTCATCGCAACTATACAGCCAATGTGGAGCAAGCATTGACATTGATGAGCATTCCACCTACTTTTCGGACGCTTATTATTTTACCGTTAGATCATTGTTTTGCACATGTAGCCGGCTTTTATAGCTTTATGGCTTCCGGAGCAAGTGTAGCAACTGTGCAGTCGGGCAAAACCGGAGTGGAAACACTCAAAAATATTCCAATAAATATTAAAGAAATACAACCCGATTTGCTGTTGAGTGTACCGGCATTGGCAAAAAGTTTCAAAAAAAATATCGAAACAAGCATAAAAGCAAAAGGGCCTGTTGTAAATTGGTTGTTCAACACTGCCTTAAATATGGCCTATTCGTACAACAAAGAAGGTTACAACAAAGGGGAAGGATTTCAATTTTGGAAAAAACCACTTCTTGGCTTATTCGATAAAATATTATTTACAAAAGTACGTGAAGGTTTTGGCGGAAAACTGCAGTTCTTTATTGGCGGAGGTGCATTGTTAGATATTGATTTACAGCGTTTTTATTATGCCATAGGTATGCCCATGTTTCAAGGCTACGGACTGAGCGAAGCTACTCCAATTATCTCTTCCAATGGTTTAAAACGTCACAAATTAGGCTCATCCGGTTACTTAGTAACGCCTATGGAATTGAAAATTTGCGATACAGATGGAAAATCGTTGCCAATTGGCGAAAAAGGTGAAATTGTAATACAAGGCGAAAACGTAATGGCTGGTTATTACAAAAACGAAAAAACAACTGCCGAAACAATTAAGAATGGTTGGCTGCACACAGGCGATATGGGTTATATGGATGCGGATGGATTTCTGTATGTTGTAGGTCGCTTTAAAAGTTTATTAATTGGTAGCGATGGCGAAAAATACAGTCCCGAAGGTATTGAAGAATCGCTGGCTGACAATTCGCATTTTATCGAACAAGTGATTTTGCACAACAATCAGGATGCGTTCACATCGGGTATTATTGTGCCTAACAAAGAAGCACTTAAACGATATGTACATCGTAAAAACGCAACTTTAGACTGGAATACGCGTGAAGCCAAAGAATTAGCTCTCAATAAACTACAACGCGAAATTAACGAGTACCGCAAAGGTGGTAAATTCGAAGGTGCATTCCCCGAACGTTGGTTGCCGGCTGCAGTTGCGGTAATAGGTGAACCTTTTACCGAGCAAAATGGTTTAGTAAACAGCACCATGAAAGTAATTCG
>CAMDNO010000267.1 GCA_945902955.1 Porphyromonas cangingivalis | reverse complement strand
AGTTTGTTGACCCCCAACCCCCAAAGGGGGCTAAGACATATTCTCTACATAATATAAGAGAAATTAAAGATACTGCGTCTTAAGGCCCCCTTTGGGGGTTTGGGGGTCGAAACTTAAAATTAGCTTGACGGCTATGCCGCTGAAGGGCGGGATAAATTCCGGGGAGCAAGAGATATTAGTAATAATTTATGTTACAGTATTTTAGAAAAAGAAAAATATACAAGACGAAACTAACTAAGTTCTCCGTCAGCTGACGGATTAGGGGTCGTTCAAAAATAGCAACAATGACAAATATAAATCGAAGGCAGTTTTTGAAAAACATGGGAGTGATAAGTGGCGGGGTTTTACTCGCTACAAGTCCATGGTTTTCAGCGTTTTCAGAAATGAAAGAGACGGTTGGTTCAAAGGTGCGTATAGGCATTATTGGACCGGGGTCGAGAGGGCAGTTTCTGATGAACTTTATGGTTGAAAATCCCAAAGTGGAAATTTGCGCCTTGTGCGATATTTATCAGCCATCAATTGATGCTGCACTAAAAATTACGCCAAAGGCAAAAGTTTACGATGATTATCGTCGGTTGCTTGCCGATAAAACAATTGATGCTGTGGTTATTACCACTCCGCTGGACAAGCATTATAAGATGGTAATGGATGCTTTCGATGCTGGTAAACATGTGTTTTGCGAAAAATCGATTGCTTATTCGCTGGAAGAAACCCACACGATTTACCAAAAATACAAATCGTCGAACAAAGTATTTTTTGTTGGTCAACAGCGGCTTTTCGACCCACGCTATATTAAGACCATGGAAAAAGTACATTCGGGTGAGTTTGGCGATATCAGTGGCTTTCGCACTTTTTGGCACCGCAATAATGATTGGCGGCGCGCTGTACCTTCGCCCGAAATGGACGAGCAGCTCAATTGGCGGCTGTATAAAAAGCATTCAAGAGGCGTAATGACTGAGCTTGCTTGTCATCAACTCCAAATTGGAACATGGGCAATGCGTCAGATACCCAATAAGATAATGGGGCACGGTGCTATAACTTATTGGAATGACGGACGCGATGTGTACGACAATGTTAGTTGTATTTATGTGTTTGACAATGGCGTGAAAATGAATTTTGATTCCGTATTGTCCAATAAATTCTATGGTCTCGAAGAGCAAATTTTATGTAGCAAAGGAACTATTGAACCCGAAAAAAGCAAATATTATTTTGAAGAGATTCCTCCTGCTCCAGCTTTTTTGCAGATGATAAACGATGTGGAAAACAAATTATTTGGTTCACTTCCTTTTGCGGGAACAAGTTGGGTGCCCGAAACGGCAAATCAAAATTCTGGGCATTATTTACTCGATAAAAGAACGCCTGATGCCGAAAGTAGTGCGCTGATTATGGAAGCTTTTGCCGAAGCGGTCATTACTCAAAAACAACCGCCGCTTATTGCCGAAGAGGGATATTATGCCACGGCATTGAGTTTGCTGGGACATAAGGCCATGGAGGAGGAAAGAATATTGGTTTTTCCCGATAAATACAAAATAGATTATTTGAATCATAAAGCCATTTGATTTGTATAATATGTTGATAAAGAAAGATATAGTTGTATCGGCAAATCGAATAAATACGGAATTAATCACATTGCTCGTGTGTTTATTTATTGGGTTTGTGGCCAATATAGGAGCCGTGATTTATTATAAATCTGCCGTTATTGAAATTTTCACTTCGCTGCCTTATGTGTTGGTTTTTATGGTTGCCATTTATTGTTTTTGGAGTTTTTTGCGACTGATAAAATGGTTGATAGCAGGTAAATCGAGGAAATCTTCTCAAAGAAGAAATTAAGAATAATACAAAAGAATATAAATCAAAAAAAATAATGAAAACAAGAAAATTAATTCTCATGGCAATGATTTTTACATCAATTGCCGGCTTTTCGCAGAATACAAAGAAAGTAAAAAAGTTAACTGAAAAAGTAATTCCGCAAGTAATTAATACCGACAACATGCTTACAGCTGAAGAAATTGCACAAGGTTGGACACTGCTTTGGGACGGAAAAACCACCGAAGGATGGCGCGGCTCAACCACAGCAACTTTCCCTGATAAAGGTTGGGTTATTGAAAATGGAACAATTATGTTGCTAAAATCGCCAGTAGGTACTCCTGCCGACGGTGGTGATATTATTACAGTAAAAAAATACAAGAACTTTGAATTTAGTATCGATTTTAAAATGTCGGAAGGTGCCAATAATGGCATTAAGTATTTTGTAAATGTGGATGCCAATACCGGTAAACGTACGGCTGCAGGTTGTGAATTTCAGATTTTGGATGACGAAAAACACGCCGATGCCAAAAATGGTGTAAAAGGCAATCGCACAATGGGTTCGCTTTACGATTTGATTGCTGCATCGAGCGATAAGGTTTATTCTACAACCGATTTCAACAATGCCCGAATTGTGGTTGTAGGTAACAAAGTGCAACATTTTTTAAATGGTAAAAAAGTAGTGGAATACGAGCGAGGCACTCAAATGTGGCGTGCGCTTGTGGCATACAGCAAATATCACAATTATCAAAATTTTGGCGAAGCACCCGAAGGTCATATACTTTTGCAGGATCATTATGATGTGGTTTGGTTTAAAAATATAAAAATAAGAGAATTGTAATCGTTTTTTTAATTTGTAGCACCAGCAAAAAGTAGATTATCAAAATATGTAACTACAACTATCAGATTTACGTTATTTTTGTAGCTATTAATTCCAATAAATATCAATACTATGTTCAAACGACTTTTTATTTCCACTGCTTTATTAATCCTAATATTTCCAGCTGTTTTTGGGAAAAATACACCTACGCTTCCCCCCGGATTTCCTGACAGATCGTCGAAACTCGATGTGTTGCCTGGTTTTAAAAACCCACCCAAAGGCTATGGCGAAGTCTCTTTTTACTGGTGGCTGGGCGATACGCTTACTCGCGAGCGCATCACGTCGCAATTGGAAAAACTGAAAGATATGAGCATCACCGGATTGCAAATAAATTATTGCCATACCGACAAAGGTGGTGCTACTTATGGACTTACTTATCCGAGTAAGCCGGCACTATTTTCCGAAAAATGGTGGGATTTATTCAAATGGTTTGTTGCGGAAGCCAAAAAATACGATATGTCGGTAAGTTTGAGCGATTATACGCTGGGAGCTGCCGGTCAGGGTTGGTTTATCGACGAAATGCTAGCCGAAAATCCGAGTTTGAACGGCACAAAATTGGAGTCGAAACAGTTTGATGCTAACGATAATAAGGATGTAAAAATTCCATTGCCAAAAAATATTGTAAGTATAGATGCTTATAAATTGCAGGATGGAAAATTGCAATCTACTTCAGGTATTCAACTGCGTTCGTTTGTTAAGGATAACGAACTTACTTGGAAATCGCCCGAAGGACAGTGGAAAATTGTGGTTGTTTTCAAGACATTGATAAAAACTTCATTCGACCCGATGAATCCATTGAGCGGACCAAAAGTGGTGGAGAAATTTTTTCAACGTTTCGAAGATTATTGTCCGGGCGAAGGTGGAAAAGGGCTTAACTTTTTCTTCTCCGACGAGTTGCAATTTGGTATTCGTGGCTGGCTTTGGAGCGATTATTTTAAATCAGAATTCAAGAAACGAAAAGGGTACGATATTCTTCCTAAAGTGAATCAATTATTTGTGGATTTAGGTCCTGAGTCGTATAAAACAAGATTAGATTACAACGATGTGCTGGTTGCATTATCCGAAGAAGGTTTCTTTAAGCCACTGTATGAATGGCACACTAGTCGTGGCATGTTGTTTGGTTGCGACCATGGTGGACGTGGCAGGGATGTTACAGAGTTTGGCGACTATTTTCGCACGCAACGTTGGATGTCGGGCCCAGGAAACGATCAACCGCATCTGCGCAAAGACATT
>CAMDNO010000266.1 GCA_945902955.1 Porphyromonas cangingivalis | reverse complement strand
AAAACAATTAAGTGTTGGTTAGTTGCCAATATCGAAGGATTTTCGGGCGTTTTTTTCTTTTTTATTCTGTTTACGGCTTTCAACGATGAAAACACGGAGTTGAATAATGCTTTAAATCTGGATACGATTCATTGGGTTATTTTCGGAATCGTTAGTGCCGTAAATATTTATTTGTCAGTAGTAGTTGCAATTTTTACTTATCGCAATTTCGAAGAGGTTGTTCCGCTTCGAATGTTGTTTCATAATAGCAATGTAAGCTTGTTTCAGGAACAATTGAAGTATTCTATTAGTCGCTTTTTCAGCATGTTAGGATTGCTAACAATGGTTTTTATTTCTATTTATTTTATCGTATTGTTTATAATTCATTAATCAATGGAATCTCTATACAATATTACTGACCGACTGTTTGTTACGTTGCAGCAAGCCCGCGAGCATCCGCAGGGTGTAAGCGGGCTATCAACTGGCTTCGATGCTTTGAACAAGCTAACAACCGGTTGGCAGAAAGGTGAGTTAATCGTTATTGCAGCGCCACCACGAATGGGAAAAAGAGCGTTTGCATTGTCGGTTTTAAACAATACGATGTTCGATGGTAGTTTGGGTGCTTTTTGGTTTTCAACCAATTTGTCGGCAAATCAACTCACGAATATGCTTCTTTGTAATAACTTAAATGTTGATTTACATAGCTTGCTGAGTGGTGATGTTAACACTAGTAAATTGAAAGACATAGTTGAAAATGTCCGGTTTACAGGTGTGGCTTTCGACGATTCTCCTTACCTTACTATCAATGATATAGAAACTAAACTTTCGGAATTCGATGAAGTTTGTGAAGACGCAATTGTGATAATTGACAATGTAAATCAATTAAATTATTTGGAATCAGACCGGTTGGATTTAGCCGATAAGTTTTACAGACTAAAAACATTGGCACGCAAATTCGAAATTCCGATAATAGCAATACTGGAAACCGAAAAACAGCAAAATAATGTGTCGAAGCATTTTAGAGATTGTCTCAGTTTATCGGATTACGATGCAATGTCGAAAAGTGTGGATGTTAGAATTCTGCTTTATCGCCCCGAGTATTATAAAATAACTGAATTTAGTGATAAAAGTAGTACGTTGGGACTGGCTGAATTAAACTATTCAAGTCGTATAGGTAATGGAACTGTTCGGTTAAAATTTAATCCATTATTTTTCAAATTTAGTGAAACAAATGTTACTTTAAATCATTGCGAATGAAGTCATTAAACACAACTACTTTTACAGGATATATAGCTGTATTCCTTATAATTATAATTCTTTTTGTAAATATTCCGGGTAGTGAATTAGTTGAACAGCTTTTGAATAATCCGGAAGATGAAAAGCGCATTTTGCCGGATAAATGGGTAATTCCAAACCCTTTGTTGATTTTTGCATTGTTCAAATCGTATATTTTGACAGTTAAAAGCAGTCATATTTTAGCGGGGTTTTTACATAGCGAAAAATTATTAGATTTGCTTCAATTATCTTATGATCAAAACATCGGTCGGCTAATAACGATTGCCTTTATCAATAATTTTATTATTTGTATTTCAGTTATTTATATTTGTTCGGCATTAGTTTTAAAAGGCTTTGAGAACTTATGCTTGTTTTTGGCATAGTTATATATTATCTTTGCTCAATAATCAACAAATATGTACAATTATGGATTCAACAAACACTTGGTACGATGATTTCCAGAATCAACAGATTAAAATTGCCCGATTAAAACAAATTTATTACGATTTTGAAAACAAATTAGCTTTGCCGCTTCATTCGCGGTATTATTACGATTATTTGAGTAGTCAATCTAAAGTCAAAAATATTGACGATAAATTACGTGATTTGGGATTTTTAGTTTGTAACGGTTTTGATCTTTATGCTGATATTCTAAACTATAAACAAGGCAGAGAAGAATATATTACAAGCTCAATTCCCGATACTTTTATTCAATACATTCTATTTATTCGACATGGAATTTACATTCATGGAACTACCAATCTTCTTAAAAAATTATCAGAAAAAGATATTATTCAACTTTTTGTAGATGAAATAAAACTGAGATACAACAGCAGAGAACATTGCGTAGAAACAATTAGATGGAAACTTGAGGAATTAGTTGAAATTGCGAATCATGATAAAAGTGTGTTTTTTACTTACTTATATTCATCTAAAATGACAGAAAGCATTATCAAGAAAAACTCGTTTTCATGTTAGTGTAATTTTGTGATTAAATTTTCAATGATCAAATAAAAAAACAAAAACATGAAAGTATTTGCAGAGTTTATTAAAGAAAACGGTGTTACTTATCGAAAGATCACATTGTTGCAATTTGGAGATTCGTGGGAGTTAATTGGTTCAGCAGTTTTAAAGAACCCAGGTAGTTCAAAGCCCTTAAATTCAATCTCAAATGAGTCATTTAGACAGATTGAGAATTTGTATCCAAAAAAAAGATTAGAAAAGTCAAATTGGTTTGATTTTAGTGTCGATTCAACAATGAGATTTTTGGAAAAGATATTTAATGGTAGTTACATAGAAGATGAGCCCAAAAGAGAACTTAATGGAGTGATTCAATTATTCAATTTGTTTTACATAAATGACCCAGATATAAAATCGGCAAATGAAAAATCTTTAAATAACTCTTCAAAACATCTTACTATTGATGCTGATTCAACAATCAAAATGTTTAATGAAAAACCTGTTTTTTTAGGTTGGAAATCAGAATATGAGCTGAATGAAATAAGGAAAATTCAAGCGGAAAAAATTTTTGATTATGTTTCAAAGTCTAAGTATATGTACCTAAACCCTTCAATGAATGATAATAAGTTTTATCATCCAATATATGCCAATAGAGCTTCAAAATCAAACAAAGATTTAAAAGATACTTTGAATAAATTCAATGAGTTATTTAAAATCTAATTGACTAAACAAATTTCATTATGGCAAACAATATTTTCAACCGCTATATTTGGTTAGTCGATACCATTTGTCGTTCGGGTAAAATTACATTCGACGAAATAAATCGAAAATGGCTGCGAAACGACCTTTCGGGAGGAAAAATGATTCCGCTACGAACCTTTCATAATCACCGCATTGCTATTGAGGAAATGTTCGACATAAACATCGAATGCGATAAAAGTACCTACGAATACTTTATCGACAATGCCGAAGATATGCAGCGTGGTGGTGTGCGGACGTGGTTGTTGAATACTTTTGCGGTCAATAATCTGATAAATGAAAGTCATAAACTGAAAAGTCGGATACAGTTTGAGAATATTCCTTCGGGTCAGAAACACCTGACAACTATTATCGAAGCCATGCGCGATGGATTGAAAATGCGGGTTTCGTATCAATCGTTCTGGATGGAAAAACCAGCCGAATTCGTAGTTGAACCTTATCTTGTCAAAGTTTTCAAACAGCGTTGGTATTTGGTTGGTCGTAGCGATAAATTGCGTATTTATGCCCTCGACAGGTTGCAAAAGTGCGAAACAACAAGTGAAAGTTTTAAACTTCCAGCTAATTTCGACGCCGAAGCTTATTTTCAGGATTGTTATGGAATTATTAATGTGGAAGATGTTGTTGCACAAGATGTTACAATTCGGGTTGCAGCCTATCAGGCTAATTATCTTCGGGCTCTACCACTTCACCACTCTCAAACTGAAACGGAAACTACCCAAACCCACACCACTTTCCGCTTTCACCTAAAACCAACTTTCGATTTCCGACAGGAATTGCTATCGCTTGGCGACGATGTGGAGGTTTTGCAGCCGGAATGGTTCAGGCTGGAAGTGAAACAGGTGGTAGAAAATATGGTGGAAAAATATAACAGATATTGATTTTTTTTGTAACTTTGGGGTTTAAAATCAGCTTAATTCTTAAGAATAATTATGTCAAAAAACTCCTTACAGCCGTCCGAAGGTTTCAGCGAAATTCTACTTTACACCACTCCAAA
>CAMDNO010000265.1 GCA_945902955.1 Porphyromonas cangingivalis | reverse complement strand
AGGTCGGCCATACGTATTATTGGGAAACCATAACTCCAATAAACCATAGAGTTTTGTGTAGTTCCAATATTTTTTGCATCCATAGCCGTACGGAAAGGTACAAATTTACGAATGTAAAAACCGGAAATGGCAGGAGACAACGGATTATTAAAATCTTTAACAAAATACTGATTTTCGGGGTCGGCTAAACCAAAACCAAACCAATTGCAACCATCAAAACCAAGCGAACCATAATAGCGGCTTTCTCTGTTTAAATGAAAAACCGCAGTTTGATAATCTTTTTTGATATAATAACGGTGATCTGTACGTGTTAAATAATTAGCATCTGCCTTGAAGCGATTTTCGTACCAGCCTTTGGTTCTCCATTCATCGTCTTCGTCGATTGGAACTCCATTTTTTGAATAAAACAACTCAGCAGCATTCATCGATGCATTTTCACGAGCGTATACATTTTGTCCTCCATAATAAGTAGAAGATGTTGCTAATCCTGAATATAAAATTTGAGGAATAACATACGTTTGTACACCACCAGCATTTGTCTGAATCCAGATAGCTTCGTTGTTGTTGAGAATTTCGCCTAAAATCATAGCAGGCTGACATTCCATACGTATGGAGTCATTCATTTTTATTCCCGGAGGTGTTTCAAATTTATACAAACCCAACCCAACCGACTCACAAGCGTCAATTGCTTCTTTACAAGCAGTGGCTGCACGTTGCCATTTTTCAATTTTAGCTGCACCTGTCGGAAACAAGTTGAGTCCTCTTTTATCTTTAAATGAGCTGTAATCGTTATTCCCGTTGTACAAATCGCTTGCAGCAGTAGTCAATACGCGTGCTTTGATAGCCATAGCTGCAGCACGTGTAATACGTCCTGTCTCGGTAAGTTCGGCTCCCTGAAGGCTGAGAGGCAGATCGGGTAAAGCTGCATCGATAGTTGCAACTACATAATCCACAACTTTATCAACTGGTTCGCGATACACTTGCATTTGTTCATCGGTAGCATTAATTGACAGATTCACATCTACAATTGGAACTGGTCCGTAAAGGCTAAATAAATACCAATGATAATAGGCTTTCAAGAATTTAGCCTCCGCTTTCCAACGCAATGCTTCTTCGGCTGAAATATCAGGGATATTATCAATTTGCTCGATAAACATGTTACAAGCGCGGATACCCGACCATAAACTTTTGCTGCCATCCCAATAGTTGACATAAGGACTTGAGGTATTGTTGCCGGTTTCGGTAAGTTGTTTATTTGTTTTAGAATAATCTGTGTTTATAGCAAACTCGTCGCTCAACATATTACCCGGGTTCGACTGCGAATTGTTGTGCGCAGGCATAAACGAGTAACAAGTATACAAGTAACTCTCTGCTGAGTTTCTGTCGCGAAATACATGTTCAATTGTTGCGATATTATCCGGAACCACATCCAAAAAATCGCAGGAGTTCATTATTGGCAGCATTATAGCTGCTACAACTATATAAATTAGTTTTTTCATATAAATTTTATATTAAATGGATTAGAATGATAATTGTAATCCCACATTAATGGTTTTCTGAATAGGATAATTCAATCCATTTCCACCCATTTCAATGTCCCACAATTTGAAGCTACTGAATGTCAAGAGATTAGTCCCCGAAAAATACACACGAGCACTTTCCATATAAGCTTTACGTATTAACTTTTTATTAAATGAATAGCCAAGTTCTAAGTTTTTTAGACGCATAAAACTACCATCGCGCATAAACCAGGTACTTGTTTTAATCCAAGGAGTTGAACTCGAAGTAGGTGGAGCATTATTCGTAATTAATGTAGTTGATAATCTTGGCCACAAAGCATAAGGATTACGGTTATCTTCGCTCCAATGGTTATCGGCATAAACCTGCAACAACTGATTGTAAGCGCCATCAATAGCACTTCCAGAGGCACTCGAAGTATTTACAAAGGGAGCTGTTGTAGTTGGATCAATCCAGAATGCTCTTCGACCCGAGCCTTGGAAGAATACCGAAAAATCAACTCCTTTATATCCAGCTGAAATACCAAAACCATAAGTTATTTCGGGAACAGTAGGATAACCAATAGCTACACGGTCGTAAGTGTCAATTTTACCATCCTCGTTAATGTCTTTGTATTTTATATCACCAGCTTCAACAGTTGTAAATGTACTTTTTTGATCGGGCGAGTTATTAATATCCTCTTCGTCGACAAATAAACGTTCGGCCACATAACCAAAAGATTGGTTAAAACTATAACCTTCTCGTGACAGCCATGGAGTAGCACTGTAATCAGGCTCATCAATTTTAGTAATTTTGTTGGTTGCATACGTAAAAGTATTGTGCGAAGTAATCCACAGGCCACTTTTGAAATTCTTTTTGTAATCGAGCGATAAATCAATACCCTTACTACTAATTGCTCCTGTATTGGCACGTACTTTACTATAATCGGTCAAACCTAAGGTAGTTGGTACATACGAACGTTGCATTAACACATTTGTACGATTATCGGTAAAATAATCCACCTGCAATTCCAACGCATTGAGCAATTCAATTTCTACTCCGAAGTTAGCTTTGGTCGATAATTCCCAACTAATATCAGCATTTGCATAGCGGTTAATAGAAACACCATTCATACTGTAATTTCTATTTTGTCCGAAAGTATAACCATAAGTTGCATTTGACAGGTTTACTTCAGATAGATAGAAATAACGGTCGGCAGCATCGTTACTTAAGTTGTCGTTACCTACCAAACCATAAGTAGCTTTCAATTTCAATTTCGAAACAATGCGACTGAAATTATCTTGCCAGTATTTTTCGTTCGAAATTAACCAACCACCACCAATGGAAGGGAAAAATCCAAAACGATTTTCCTTAGCAAAACGTTCAGAGCCATTGTATCCAAAGTTGGCTTCGACAAAGTAGCGCGAATCGTAGTTGTAGGCCATACGACCCGAAACACCCATATTACGACGTGCAAGTGTAGAAATAAGTGCAGTACCATTCGAAATTTGAGTAGAATTAGCAGTTACATCATAGTTGCGTAAATATCCAACTAACAACACATTCACACCATGCTTATTAAAAGTACGATCGTAATTTATAGCACTTTCGGCATAAGTAGTTGTCGAAACAAAAGGTAAATCTTGTGTAAACGACAACCATTCCTGGCCAGTAAGTGGATTTAAGTTTGTAACTTTATAGGTGTTAGCAACCGGATCGTAATCCGACTTTTGCACATTATAATAATAAGGTTTATACTCACGGCTTGCACCACTTGTAGCGTATCTGTTGGTTGTAAATAATGCACGGGCAGTAAGTCCTTTGGTTATTTCATTCAAATCCTGTTTCAATTCGAAAGTAGAAACGACGGTCGATTTTGAGGTTTCTTTATACCCTTTCACCATGTCGGCATAAGGATTTAACAAATAACCCGAAAGGTATGGTTTATTACCAAACATAACGTGGTGAATGTACGACATATCGTCGGTTTTAGGATAATATGCCGGAAAATCAACAGGGCTTGACATTACCATTTTGCGATACAAACCATTACCTCCATCAATAGGACCTGAATAATTATCCATAGTTATACCTAAACGTAGAATAACTTCGGTTGTTTTGGTGATATTTACGTTTACATTCGAACGGAGTTGGTAAGTATTTAATTTAATATTGTTGTTGAAATTATTAGTTCCATCAACTTTCAAAACCCCATTGTCCACATTGTAAGTTGCACCTACATAATAACGCGCTACTTTGCTACCGCCCGATACGTTGAAGTTATAGCGTTGGTTGCTGGTCGATTTTTTGAACAACATATCTTGCCAGTCTACAGCCGGATAAACATACGGATTTGTTCCCGCAATGGTATTTTCGATTTTTTCGGGATAATACACTTCCTCTAAACCCGGATTGCTGTTAATACGTGTCGAGGTTGCTTCGTTGTGCATCAACATATAAGTTACAGGGTCGGCAAA
>CAMDNO010000264.1 GCA_945902955.1 Porphyromonas cangingivalis | reverse complement strand
TTTTTTAGGAGTGGTAGTGTACACACGAACACACACACCGCGACGCTGTGGACATGAATCCAATGCGGGCGATTTGCTCTTGTCGATGAGTTCTGCTCTTCCTTTTCTAACTAATTGTTGAATTGTAGGCATCTTTCTTTTGTTTTTATTACTTTAACTACTTAATTTTCTGTCCTATTGGAATTATTCCAAAACGGGCTGCAAAGATACAAAAAGTATTTTGACTGACAATGAGGTAAAATGAAATATTTTCAAAACTAATGAAATAGAAATAAATGCTTCTCAAAACCAGCTAAATGACTGTAAAAAGAAACCGTCGAGCAAGAAATTGCCCAACGGTTTAATTCAGAAAAAAATAAAATGTCTTACTTTGGCTGCCAAAAACATACTTTTGGCGACACAATAGCTTCATCGGCTTTCAGCTGCTTCATTGCTTTATCTACTTCTTTGCGCTCTAAGCCGGTTAATTCGACCAGCTTTCCGGCATTCACAGGTACGCCAGCTTGCTTCATTGCTTCCAATACTTTTTCTTTTAATTCCATATACTGTATATATTTATAGATTATATCACAAAACAAACAAAATTGCGAGTAAAAAGGTTCGACCACAAAACCGCTTAATATATTCATCGTTGGTTCAATACTATTTTGAAAAATTATATATAGCTTATATAAACATTATATATACTTTATATATCCTACTTCTATATAGGTATAGTTTATATGTAGGATATATGTAGTTTATATATAGGATATATATAGGATATACCCATTTATGATACTTTGAGAAAGCATTAAGATTAATAGGTAAACAAGATAATACCGAACATATAAAACAACTTATGTGCTTTCTAAAAAACTGATTTTTATTTTCTGTTTTTATTGCAAAACGGATAAAATTATTTACTTTTGACGCTGGAAATCCATCAATAGATACGACATGGAATTCCGGAAATGCAAACAAAATAAACAAACAAAAATTATCGAATAAAAACCCAATTTTTCAAACATATTAATTAAATAGCATTCTGCTATTGTTCGCGCACACGAAACCTCGGAAATTTCAAAAATGCGGACATAGGATTAGATTCAATGAGCGAATGCTCACGACGGAAACGGCGTGGGCTTTTGACTTATCAATCCTATGTAGGCAACCGAGGGCCTAGTGTGCGGGTAAGGATTTAGTTCACGCTTTTTTTGTGTGGTAAATTCATTATCAGTTCAGTAGTTCAGAACACAATCCGAACTACAAAATGGCAAACCACAATCTCACAAGTGCCAAAAAGGCAAGAAATGACGAGTTTTTCACTCAGTATTTCGATATTGAAAAAGAGATATCAGCATATTTAGAATATAACCCTAATGTGTTTCGCGAAAAAACAATTTTACTTCCATGCGATGACCCTGATTGGAGTAATTTTACTAAATTTTTCGCACAAAACTTTGATTTGTTTGGTTTAAAAAAACTTATAAGTACTAGTTACGCACCTGATAGCAAAGACTACAAATACACCTATGAACCAAGTCTTTTTGAAACAAATGCACCACAATTTGACAAAGATAAAACTCAAACAAACGGCAAGATTTACACCCTAACAGACGACATTACTGGTGATGGTAAGAAAGACATGAACGATTTACAGTGGATATACTTAAATGGGGATGGGGATTTTCGAAGTAATGAAATCAAAAAGTTGCGTGATGAAGCTGATATAATTATTACAAATCCTCCGTTTTCTCTTTTCAGAGAATTCTTAACTTGGATTTTTGATGCTGATAAACAATTTGTTATGATTGGAAATATGAATTCGATAACCTACAAAGAAGTTTTTCCATTGATAAAAGAAAACAAAATGTGGTTAGGTAATGGTTTTCATTCTGGTAATGCCTACTTTGCCACATCAGCAGAGCGAGAATATGCAACGGGCGTGTATAATGATACTACCGGTTTGGTAAAGTTCCGTAATGTCTGTTGGTTTACTAATCTTGATCATGGAAAAAGACACCGACCTTTACCGCTTATGACAATGGCAGATAATATAAAATACAGCAAACATAAAGAAATTAAAGGTCAAGAATATCAAAAGTACGCTAATTATGATGCAATAGAAGTTCCATTTACGGATGCTATTCCAAGTGATTTCGATGGTATTATGGGAGTTCCAATTAGTTTTTTGGATAAGTATTCGCCTGAGCAATTTGAAATAATTAAATTTAGACATGGAAATGACAATCTGGATTTGCGTTTGGAAAGCGGCAGGTGTCCATATTTTAGAATTTTAATAAAACACAAAAAATAACGAATGAAAACAAAACTCATTACCGACATTACAGTAAAAGATATTTGCGAAGGATTTGTGTATAACGAATTTGAAGGAAAAGGCTTATTTGGTCTTTCAGGCAGATTGACTATTCAGCCCGAATACCAACGTAACTACATTTATGCCGATGGCAAAAAAGACGTTGCCGTAATCGAATCTATTTTGAAGGGCTACCCTCTGGGGTTGATTTATTTCAATAAAATAAATGATAATAGGTTGGAGGTTTTAGATGGACAACAGAGAATTACTAGTTTCGGTCGGTTTGTTACTGACAAATTTGCAATTATGATTAATGGCATGCCACATTATTTTGGCAGAATGGATGCTGATATACAAAAGTTAATTATAGAAACCAAACTGCTTATTTATGAATGCGAAGGAACAGAAAGTGAAATAAAAGAGTGGTTTCGGACAATCAACATTGCCGGAGTTCCTCTTAATAGTCAGGAATTACTAAATGCTGTATATTCCGGTCCGTTTGTAACGCTTGGCAAAGAAGAGTTTAGTAATAGTCAAAATGCCAATATACAAAAATGGAGTGCTTACATTTCGGGAAGTGCCAACCGTCAAGAATTCTTGGAACGCGCACTCGAATGGGTAAGCAAAGGTAATATTGGCGACTATATGAGTCATCATCGCAAAGACACGAATATCTCAGAACTTAAAAGCTATTTTAATTGCGTAATTGATTGGGCTTCATCGGTTTTTATCGAAGTTGAAAACGAGATGCGTGGGCTTGAATGGGGAAGACTTTACGAGAAATACCACAAACAACCATACAATCCACAAAAAGTTTTGGACGAAGTAAAAACACTTTATAGCGACCCATACATAAAAAACCGCAAAGGCGTTTTCGAATTTATTCTTGGTGGTTCATTAGATACAAAATTGCTTGATGTACGTGTGTTTGATGAAGCCACAAAGAAATCAGTTTACGCCAAACAAAAAAAGGAGGCAGAACTAAAGGGTGTTTCAAACTGTCCGCTATGTGCTTTAGGGCATGAAGCCAGCAAAACAAGAATCTGGAATTTAGCCGACATGGATGCCGACCATGTATCGGCTTGGAGCAAAGGTGGTGTTACTGACATAAAAAATTGTCAAATGCTTTGCAAGAGCCACAACAGGGCAAAAGGGAATAGATAGTAAATCAAGTATCAATAATATGTCTATAAGCAACAAATCTCATAAATCACCTAACTAAAGTAAGACAATAATTTCCTGCTTTTAGTTGCTTGAAATGATGTATCATAAAAATGACAAATGAAATATTACTTTAATACGCAAAAGAGTATTATCTTTGTAAAGTCCAATCAAATAAACAATATGAGTCCAAAATTTTTAGAACAAGGTGGTTTTGAATTTAAAATATATTCAAGAGAGGAAAACAGGAGTCATATCCATGTTTTAAAAGGTAAGAATAAAGCTAAGTTTTGGCTTGAGCCTATTGTAGAATTAGCAGAAAATAAGGGCTTCAAAGAACATGAAATATCAAAAATTGAAAAAATAATATTATTCAACTTTCGCAAGTAAAATAACTTGCTGATTTATAACAAAATAACAGCATATTAATTTGGTAAAGTCGCTGAAAATCAGTAACTTTGTGTCGCTAAACAAAACCCAAATAATATGCTGCGACACAAAGATACAATAATACTT
>CAMDNO010000263.1 GCA_945902955.1 Porphyromonas cangingivalis | reverse complement strand
CCACGATTCGAAAAATATCAGGGTTATAATCAGGTGGTTGTGCCTGCGCAATCCGTTTCACCCGAATTTCGCATTCTGATTTATCCGTATAAACACGGAGAACCGCTTCCAAAAACCAATTGGAATACCGACCGCACCGAACTGACGATTCAAATTAAGGATAAAAAAGATGTCTATCGTTTTGGAAAAACAGATGGCGGACGTACCGTATTGGAAATGAACCGTGAAGGAAAACAGGTATTGACAAGTGATGCCAAACCCGCCCGACCTATTTTGATTGTACGTGGTGAACGCTTTGATATCAACGAATTACGTTATACCCGCAATGAAAATAAAGTGCCAACATATTTGGTGAGCGAAAAGGAAACTGTTCAATTTGAACGCGTTGCTGCACCGGCTCAAATTCGTTACACGCTCGATGGCAGCGAACCAACCGAAACATCAACGCTATACGACAAACCATTTACAGTAACTGAAAGTGTTCAGCTTAAAGCTATTGTTTATCATCCGGAATGGACTTTTGGTGCGAACAAAAGTGACGTGTTGAAAACTGATTTTGTGCTAAAATCACCTGAAAAAGGACTAACCATTGCTGATATTCAACTGAATATGCAAAAAGGATTATTGGCACGTGTTTACGAAAAAAACATTAAATTTTATAACGACAAAGGATTTTTTGATGCTTCGCGAATTACAATGCCTGATTTGAATCAGGAAAAGCCGATTGTTACAACCGTTGTATCTGAGTTTGTATTGCCTCAGGCAATTTCAAAACAACAATTAGTTGACCAAACTAATGGATTTTACCGCTTTACTGGCTTGTTTTATGCGAATGAAAAAGGAGTTTACAAGTTTGATGTACACTCTTGCGGTCCGGTAACACTTGATATTTCTAACCAATCGGTGATTGAACATACAGGTATTTTCCACAATCAACTTGCTCACCGACAGGGCGAAGTGGTGCTCGGTAAAGGCTGGCACACCATCGAGCTGGTTATCTGTGACCCGCTTTTTTGGAATATCAACAGCTTAGAGCCAATGCCTTTCGAAGTGAAATATGCCATTAATAATTCTGATTATCAGTTGATAAAAACTGATGATTTGCGTTATGTTCCGAATTCGGATTTAAAATCGGAACTGCAAGCGGAACCAAAATGGTTAGAAGCACTCATTAATTTACCCAAATTAGAAGCCGGATTTGAATTGCAACTTTTCGACCAAACGGGAAAACGCCGCGATAAGGACTTTTTGGATATCGATGGATTAAAGCCCTATAAAACAGAAAGAAGCGTTACTATGGAATCGTCGGAAAGCCGGAATGTAGTTCGCGCCTATTCGGGTTATTTTCAGGCGCCAATGGATGGAATTTATCAGTTTAAGTCCACACTGAATTCAGGCGAAATTGCCTTTTTGGGTTCAAAACAATCCACTTGTCAGAATCAGATTCGGGTTGATAACGAAATTGTAGTGCAACATGGCGTTTTCGGACGAAATCCATCCGGTAAAATTGGCTTAAAAGCTGGTTGGCATGCTATTTCCATTCGTTTTGGAATAAGCGAAACAACAATAAAAGTGGAACTTCCGGATGGACAGTCGATAGCTTTGAACGGAAATACGGTTTACAGAAATGCTACAAAAATGATTGAAAAAACGGTTCTCGCGGGTCCTTTGGGAGTTGTTGACTTCAGGAACTGGAACGGAAAAACAGGCAATTTCCCTTTGAAAGCAGGTTTTCAGCTTTGGTTAAATCACGATTCGAAAATAACAAAAGGCTCTGAAGGAAAAGCTGTTGAGGTAAAATCCAACGATTCGAAATTAGCTGCAGCGGTGGATGTAAATGTTTCGCGGGGAACTATGCGTCCGGGTTTGCGTGTTCACCATCTGAATATGCGCGAAAACGCAATGACCGTGGCTTTGTGGTTCAAAACCAACGAATCGGAAGGTCGGTTGTTTGGTAAAGATGGCTACAATGCCTTTGGTAAAAGCTACCGCACCATTTCGTGCGGCATCGAAAACGGACGATTAATTGCTCGCCCCAACACATTCTGGGGTCCAAGAATTGAAACGGGCAAGTGGTACTTTGTGGTATTAACTGCCAGTGAAACCGAAATGAAACTCTACCTGAATGGCGAAAAAGTGGCTTCAGCTGCCGGAACCACCGAAATCACCACCGATGCACTCGACTTTTTTATGGGTCATTCGGCTGTAACTTCAGGTTTTAGTTTATGGGACAGAGCGTTGGAAGAAAGTGAAGTGAGAAAACTTTTTTTCAAATAGAATATTATATCTTTGTAAAAAAATATCTAATTATGCGTTTAACAGAATCTGAAATACAACAAATTTACAATACAGCACAACACATTTATGGTGATAAGTGTAATGTATATCTTTTTGGTTCTCGCACTATAGACGAACTACAAGGAGGTGATATTGATTTATTTATACAATGTTGTGAAACATCGAAATTAAGTTTGAGAAATAAAATAAACTTTCTTGTTGAGTTAAAATCAAAAATTGGTGAACAACGAATTGATGTGGTGTATGATAAGGAATCAACTAAAGTAAAAACGGCTTTTTACAATGAAATTCAGAAAAATTGCATAGCATTAAACAACTATAATTCACGAATATAAAAATATTATAGCTATGGATGTTACTGTTGAAAAAGATAAATTAAAGGAGGCAATATTAATCTGCTCGATACATATTGATCGTATTGAGTTTGCATACTCGAAAATAGACAATTTACTACCTCTTACAATTGAAGTTTTTCATGATTTAGAACCTGAAACTACAAGTTATATCGACCAACTTATCTTTCGATTTTCAAAATTGCAGGATAGTATGGGGAATAAGCTTTTTCCTTCTTTATTGACTAATTTAGGTGAAGAAGTTCGTGCTGTTCCATTTATTGATTTGCTAAACAGGCTCGAAACTCTCGAACTTTTAAAAGCATCAGATTGGCTCTTGTTGCGCGAAACTCGAAATATTTTATCTCACGAATACCCCTTTGATGCAACTGACATTGTTGAAGGATTAAATCTACTTCACGAACAGTTGAAACTGATAACTTCGATATGGGAAAAGTTAGAACAATATGTATATCAACGCTTTCCAGAGATTCAAACACGATTTTGAGTTTAGTAATATTTGCAAACTCATTTTTACTTCCAAACACCAAACTCCCTTTTTGTTGTGATTTTACAATTGTCTTATCTTTTGTAACAAATATACTATCATGTTGACTTTTGAATATTTATTTTTGTCAGTAAATCAGATACTTTCAAAAGTCAACTTTTATGAAAAAACACATTGCCCTATTTTCCCTTTTCATTTATGTAACATTCAATTTTTCGGCCTATTCCCAACAAGCAAAACGGCAGGATTGGCAATGGCGAACCTCTGTTTCAACTACCGACAACAAAGGGCATACATATACTCTAACACCATTTTTGTGGATTCCGCCTGCATGCCAAAAAATAACGGCTGTGTTGGTGGCCAGTAATGCCGTACTTGAACAGACAATGGTTGAAGACCCTGATGTGCGTGCCGTTTGTGCCAAACATGGCTTTGCTATTTTGTGGTCATCGGATAATTTTTATCACGACGATGTAACAGCTACAGGTCAGATTCAGTCCATGTTGCAGGCATTTTCGACGCTTACAGGTTACACCGAGTTAAAAACCGTTCCGTGGATACTTACCGGACACTCGGGAACCAATCCTATGCCGCGCTATATTGTTACCAATTCACCTGCCAATATTGCTTTTGCTATTATTCACAAAGCAGCAGCTTACTGCGGAAACGGAACTACAGTTCCCGTACTTTCCACACAGGGCGAATTTATGGAATGGGACAGCTATAGCCGCGATTTAACTGCTAATATCAGCACCGAAGGCACCTACTCCTACACCCGCGGACAACGTTCTACTTACAATCAACCGCTCTCCTATTTTTTCGACCCAAACACCGGACACTTCGATTGCAGCAAACCTTTGTTGCGAAATATCGCCTGGTGGATGGACGATATTGCTGATTTGCGTTTTGATGC
>CAMDNO010000262.1 GCA_945902955.1 Porphyromonas cangingivalis | reverse complement strand
ATAGCTCAAATAACCCGTTGTTTGGTAGCCCATTTGGGTAATTAATTGCATGTAGTTTTTTACTTGTTTGCTATAACTTTCTTTTTCGGCTTCGCCAAATTTATAGTCAATTACAATGGCTCTATTGCCGTTTATCACAACGCGGTCGGGGCGGTAAAGTTTAGCTCCGGGCGTTATAATTACCGCTTCGTTGAGCACAGTGTTTGTTTCGGCAAACCAATCGGCTGTTTCGGGCTGTTGCCAAAAATCAGTTAAAAGCTCGCGCACTTTTTCGGCTTCCATGTCATTAATTTTGCCTTCGCGGATGCACTTTTTCACAGCCACTTCGCTATCGTTTTTAGTTCGGATATTTTGCAAAATTTCGTGCATAATTGTACCCAAGTTTAGCTTACTGTCAGTCATATCCTGCGATTCGAGCCATGCGTCGGTACTGATATTTCGTAATCGAAGTCTGCCAGTGGGAGAGCTCGAACGGTAAGAAGTAATTTGTTCGGTCGGTGCAACTTCATCTGCTGTTTCTACTGTGTTTTCAGTGTTTTCGCCAAGTTGAAATGTGTTTATATCAGGATCAAAATAGACAAAAAGTTCCGAAATATTATCCGTAGTATTCGAAAAAATACTGTGCATTAACCCGCCAAGCGACGAAATTTTATCTACACTTTCGGGCTCTTTTTTTGGTATGGGCGCCATACAAATCAATTCGTGTTTGGCGCGTGTAAAAGCTACATAAGCCACATTTAGGTTGTCGATAAACTGGTGCATAAGTTCGTCGAAATATTGCGGTGCAAAAATAGATTGTGCCAACTTAGAGCCATATTCCACCGGCAACAAAGGCAATTCATTGAATGGCTCGTGCTGCGGTTCTGTCCACAAAATATTTTTAAAAGCACCCCCTTTTTTACTAAATTCCCAATTGCAAAATGGTATTATAACAACTTTAAAATCAAGACCTTTCGATTTGTGTATGGTCATTACTCTGAACGCATCCGCATTTTCGGGTGTCGAAATACTTTTGGTATTTCCCACCGTATCCCACCATTTTACAAAGCTATAAATATCGGTATTTTTACCCGAAGTAAATTTAAAAACTGCATCCTGAAAACCTTGTACAAAAGCTGTTTCGTTGTACCAATTGCCAAGGTCGAAAAGCGTAATAATTTTCTCCACTAAATCGTACACCGAAGCATTTTTTACTTGTTGCAATGCGTTATTCTGTTCCTCGCTAAATAAATGCGAATAATAATCGGTTTCGTCCGATTCATTAAAACATGCCTGCAAGGCTTCGTTGGCCGAAAGTTGCATTGCCGCCCGCGCATATTCGAAATTTAGAATGGTGCGGCTGATGCTGTCCGAGGGATTCAGCATGAGTTTGAGCATCGAAATAATAAACCTTACAGCCGATGCCGATGCTATCAAAAGTCCTTCGCTACCCATCACATTGTAGCTAAAACCTTCGCGCGCTTCAGCCGACGATTTGAATTGCAAAAGTGTGTGAGTTACCTCACTGGCTTCGAAATTTGTTTTTACCAGAATAGCCACATCACATGGCTGATAACCACGTTCTTGTAAGTTTTCGAGCATTTTCGGCAATCGCTTTAGGCTTTCTTCCCGAAATTCTTCAGCCGTTTCTACATCATCGATAAAGGTCATTTTTACTTGCCCAATACCCGCTTTTGTCGAAACTTCTTGTTTTAAATGACTGTATGCGTGCAAAATACGCTGCGTGTGTTTTTCCAATTCGGGATAAACGCCCAGCACTGGTTCGAGAGTGGCATTGAGTTTATGTTGCAAAAGCACGGCAGCTGCCTGAAAAAAGGCATTGTTGAACGCAATGATATTTTTGTCGCTGCGCCAGTTGGTATCCAATCCAATTTCTGTTATTTGTTCGGGTCGGAAATCGTTGAGCACGCGTTGGTCTAAGAGTTTCCAGTCCGAATTTCGCCAGCGGTAAATACTTTGCTTTACGTCGCCTACCACTAAGTTGAATTTGTCGGCAGCCAAACTGTTGGTTATCAGTGGTAAAAAGTTTTTCCATTGCAGCACGGATGTGTCCTGAAACTCATCAATCATAAAATGGTCGATGTTAATGCCCGTTTTTTCGTACACAAAAGGCGTATCCGAATTGTCGATAATGCGATTTAAAAGCATATTGGTGTCCGAAATAAGCATGGTGTTTTGCTCGTCGGTCAGCTTTTTTATCTGCATTGCCAAGTCGGAAAGAATGCCCAAAGTATTAATGTTTTTTAGAATAATTCCAGCCGAATTATAAAAAACAATATCGTTGCGTAACATTTCAATCAATTGCTGTAAACCACGCTGAAAGCTATCATCGTAAATGCTTTCGATAGCTGAAACCACAGCCTTGGAAGTGCTTTTGGCGTAGCAATTTTCCACTGTTTCGCTCATAGCTACAAAGGTATCTTTTAGCTCATAATTGCCCGCAAAAAACTTTTCGAGCGACTTCATTGGCGAACGTGAGCCACCTTTAAAGCTGTCGGGAGTTAAGCTTGCTGCTGCAATCTGTTGAAGCAAATTGGTAACCTTTGCCTTTATTTTTTCATCAAAATCCGATTGAATTTTGCGTAATTTAGCTCGGTATGCAGTCAAAAAATCACGATTGTGAAGTTTGCGGTTTGTCTCTTCTGCTTTGTTTTGGTAGCTTTCTTTAAAAATTTCTTTCCCCAATTCCTCAATATCTTTGCGCGGATTCCAACCCTCGGATTGTTCGATACGCTCTTCGGCAAAATTGGTGAGCCATGTAAGTAACTGCTTGTTGTCGGCAAGATTCAAATCCTGAAAAAGATTGTCTATCGATTGTTGCAAGGTGGTGTTGCTATCCAATTCTAGGTTGTAGCCACCCTGAACGCCAATTTCGCGTGCAAAAGCGCGTATTACTTGTTGAAAAAATTTATCAATTGTGCTAATTGAAAACGACGAATAATCGTGTAGAATGGCAATCAAAATTTTGCGTGCTCGGTGGTCAACAGCATCTGCCGTTAGCGAATAGCGCGACATTAAATCGGCACGGTACCCCGAAGTGCCGCCCAAACTTAGAGCGTATAATTCTTTGAGAATGCGCGACTTCATTTCGTCGGTAGCTTTGTTGGTAAACGTAACCGCCAGAATTTTGCGATACGTACGCTCATTCTCTTTGCCAAAAAGCAAAGAAATAAAATCGCCCGTCAAACGGTACGTTTTGCCTGAGCCAGCTGATGCTCGATAGATATTTAACACGCTATATTGGTTTTTTTTACAGCAAACTCGCATTGAATTTTGCTTTTGTTTGGTGCGCAAATATACGGAAAAAATGGGTGAAATTAGAACAAAAATTTGAAACAACTTTTGAAATTCAAAAACCTACATTCAGGTAGATTTAATGTTTTTATCCTACTTAAATGGAAGATTTTGTCTCATGTATAATTTTATTATTAGCATAAATGTATGATAATTAGTTGATTATGTTTTCGGCACGCACTTTGAAAAACAAAAATGCAACAATGCTATTTCTGGTGCACAAGAATAGTTCTGTTTATTATCAAAAAAAATGTACAGTTTATGAATCAACAAGCTTCGTTTTATATGGATGGAACACTGACTATTTGCCGCGAAGGAGACGTCTTTCTGGGAAATGCACAGATTCGTTTGTTGAAACAGGTTTTGAAAGATGGTTCGATACATGCAGCTGCCAAAAATCTGAAAATGTCGTACCAACATGCATGGCATTTATTGGATAAAGTAAATCAACTGTCGCCTCTGCCGGTATTAATAAGGCAAAAGGGTGGGAGAGATGGTGGTGGATGTATTATAAGTAATTATGGTTTGAAATTAATCCGAACTTTCGAAGCCAAAGAGTTGGCTTTAAAAGAATTTTTGGCTAATAACAATGCTGATTTCGACAGCTGTTTTTTTTGAAAATCGATATACTATCAATAGAATATCGCTTTTTTTTAAAGTAGCGTTATACTTTGAAGGTTATATCGGTAAAGAGATTTACTATTTATTCATCCGTCAGTGGACGGACAAGTTTTACAATTTACCATTTATTGGTTATTGAATTAGAAAATTAGGGTATGAGAAAGATTTTAAAAATATTTTTATTGCTTACAGGATTAACTTTTACG
>CAMDNO010000261.1 GCA_945902955.1 Porphyromonas cangingivalis | reverse complement strand
GGGAAAGAAGTGAGTTTAATCAATATTCTGCTGCCGTCCATTTTAAACACAGCCTTTCTTTGGGGCGGTAGCATGACAATTGTAGCTTATAGTTGGAAATCGTTTCCGTGGGAACTCTACCCAACAAAGCATATTCTTGTAGAAGCCCTTTTGATTATTCTACTGTTGGTTGTATTTGTTGTAGGTATGGGATTACTTTTTTCACACAATGAAAATATCTGTTTCAGGGATGCATTAAAGCTGAATTCTTCGGATATATTATTCACTGTATTAATAACTTTTCTGATTGTAACTATTCATGAAGCAGTATTTTTTTACCGACAATGGAAATTGAACTTTTCGAAGTCGATAAGTTTGGAGAAAGACAACCTGCAAGCGCAATACGATGCGCTCAAAGCACAGGTTAATCCACATTTTTTGTTCAACAGCCTGAACAGTCTGATTACCATGCTCGACGAACATCCGGTAGCCGAAAAATATGTACAGGACTTGTCCGATTTCTTGCGCTATGCGTTGGTAAGCAATACCCGCGAAACAGTAAGCCTGCGCGAAGAGCTGGAAAATGCTGAAAAATACATTCATTTGCAAAAACAACGTTTTGGCGACAATTTCGATGTGGAGTTTAATATTGAACCGGCTGATTTACAAAAACAATTACCGCCATTGGCCATGCAAATGCTGCTGGAAAACTGCTTCAATCACAATGTGGTGTCGAAAAGCAAACCGCTTCATATTAAAGTACATAGCAGCGAAAATAGTCTGACTGTTGAAAATAATCTTCAGAAAAAACACAATCCCGATTCTACCGGTCAGGGCTTGAAAAACATCGAAGGTCGTTACCGTTTTGCAGGCGTGGATGCTGTGAAAATTGAATCGGATGAACAGCGCTTTGCGGTTACTATTCCGTTAATAATGCCGAATTAAAAAAATAGCTTTAAAATTATGATACGAGTTTTATTAATTGAGGATGAGCAACCGGCAGCAAAGCGTTTATCGAAACTGATAACCGAAATTGCACCCGATTTTGAAATAATTCAGATTTGCGATAGCATAGAGTCGGCTGTGAGTTTTTTGAAAAATGCGGCTGCTCCTGACTTGATGTTTTTGGATATTCAGTTGGGCGACGGTATTAGTTTCGAAATTTTCAGACAGGTAGAAGTTAGTTGTCCGGTGATTTTTACTACAGCTTACGACGAATACGTTTTCCGAGCATTTGAGCTGAATAGTATCGACTACTTAATGAAACCCATTCATAAAGAAGAACTTGAACGAAGTGTAGACAAATTTCGAAAACTGAATCAAGCTCAAAAATCGGACTGGCAATTTATAAGTTCGTTGTTGCAAAAAGAAAATGCAACTTACAAACAACGCTTTTTGGTGAGTTCGGGAGCCAATCTGATAACCGTAAAAACCACCGAAGTGGCATATTTTTATTCGGTTGAACGCTCTACTTTCCTCACTTCGACGCAAGGTAAAAGCTATGCAGTAGATTTCTCGCTCGATAAATTGGAAGAAATGTTGTCGCCAAAGGATTTTTTCAGGGTAAACAGGCAGTATCTTGTTGCGCTAAGTGCTATCAAAAAAATCAACGTGCTGTCGAAAAGCCGAATGAAAATTATATTAGAACCATTATCCTCCGACGAAGTTTTTGTGAGCAATGCGCGCGCTCATGAATTCAGAATTTGGTTGGATAAATAAAGACATTTACTATTTAATCATTTACAATTTACCATTTCATTATTTACCATTTCATTATTTACCATTTACAATTTTTAAAATGAAAAAGATACTCATTATCAACGCTCATCCGCTAAAGGATGATAGTTTATGTGCTGCATTGGCACAAAGTTATAAAGCAGGAGCCGAAAAAAGTGGCGCTACCTGCAAGTTAGTAAACCTGATCGATTTAGATTTCGACCCTGTGATGCGCTTTGGCTACAAAAAACGAATGGAAATGGAACCGGATTTAATTCAAATTCAGCAAGATATAAAAGATGCCGACCATTTGGTATTGGTTTATCCCAACTGGTGGGCAACCTATCCTGCTCAGCTCAAAGGTCTGTTCGACCGCGCTTTTGTGCCTGGTTTTGCATTTCAATACCGCGAAAACTCACCTATGTGGGACAAACTATTGACCGGTAAATCGGCACGAACCATTGTTACTATGGACTCACCAGGTTGGTATTATTCGCTATTTATGAAAAATGCTGGTCACAATGCTGTAAAAGTTGGCGTGTTAGAATTTTCGGGTTTTAAACCTGTAAAAGTATCTGCTTTCACCGCTGTAAAAGCATCAACCGAAGCTAAACGTAAAAAATGGTTGTCAGAAGTGGAGAAATTAGGTGAGAAAATGATTTAAATCAAAAAGAAAGAACGTTAAATTCACTTTTTTAACTAATTATAAAAATCTAAAAATATGCGTGTTAATTTAATTGTAATAATGCTGCTAATAGCAAACATGACGTTTGCTCAAAACACAATGGAAAAAAAATCATTCGAAAGAAAAGGGTTTATTTTTGGACTCGGCATGGGAGTTGGTTCATTATCATTAAACACCAACGACACTTTAAGCAATTCTATAACAGCAACTTTACCCAATATTAAAATTGGATATATGCTTAGCAATCGATTTGCGTTACTTGCTTTACTGCCAGGTGCAAACTACAAATACAGAGAAAAGGACAGAGGCTATGAGGGCTTTCTGCTCTCAGGACAGTATTGGGTTAAAAACAATTGGTGGTTACTTGGAGGCGCCGGATTAACATTCGATGCACCGGCTTTTTATACAGTTGATGACCCAAAAACTGCCGAATTTTACGCCGGAGTACCTGCGCTTACTTTTTCGACCGGTTATGAAGTTTGGCATAAAGGTGAATTTGCGTTGGATTTGCAATACCGATTATTTTACGGAAAATCGAGTATTGCTAATAATGGATTCAGGGAAGGTGTTTCAAATATGCTAATTGTAGGTTTTAATTGGTATTAAGAAATTAAAAAATGAAACAATATTTATTCATAATTGCACTATTTATTATGGCAACAACAAAATCGCAAACCAGTTTGGATTCCGTTAAATTTCAGACCATTATCAACAAAACTATTGATAACAAGTCGATTTTTGGCACTGTATTAACCGTTGAAAAAGGAACCGAAACATGGACAGGTTCGGCAGGAAATTTAAAACCCGAGCAACCCTATTTTATTGCCAGTACCACCAAACTCTATGTTACGGCACTGATTCTGAAACTCAAAGCGGAAGAAAAACTATCGCTCGACGATAAAATATCGAAGTTTTTGTCGGCTGAAGTCATGCACAAATTGCATATTTTTAAAGGTGTTGATTATTCCAACTCATTAACTATCTGCAATTTACTGGCACACACTTCCGGATTGCCCGATTATTTTGAGGATAAAGGTGCCGATGGGAAAAGCCTGTTGCAGAAATTGCAGGAAGGCAACGACCAAAGCTGGACTTTTGAGCAAACGGTGGAAATGTCGAAAAAAATGACCCCTAAATTTGCCCCAAACACCAAAGGGAAAGCGCATTATTCGGATACAAACTTTCAGTTGTTGGGAAAAATTATCGAGAATATCTACGGCAAAAACATAGCAGAAGTGATGAATGATGTTATTTTTCAGCCACTTGGCCTTAAGCAAACCTATATGTATGCCGATGCAGCGGATAAAAAACCTGCGCTTATGTACTTCAAAAATAATACGTTGGATATTTGCAAAGCCATGACTTCGTTTGGTGCCGATGGTGGAATTGTTTCTACTTCGGCCGAAACAATGGTTTTTCTGAAAGCATTTTTCAATGGCTATTTTTTTCCAAAAAGCTATTTGCCTGAACTTTATACATGGAACAGCGTAATGTTTCCACTGGAATATGGCGTAGGAATAATGAAATTTCAACTTCCGGCTATTTTCACCATGTTCCGCAAAATGCCGGCATTAATCGGACATTCAGGACTTTCGGGAGCTTTTGCATATTACGTTCCCGAAAAAGATGTATTTTTGTCAGGAACAGTAAATCAGATAAATAATCCGGGAACTTCGTACAAAATGCTGATAAAGATTATAGGTAGCATAAAGTAAAAGAAAGTAAACTTTAAAAAGTACTAAGCAAGCACTA
>CAMDNO010000260.1 GCA_945902955.1 Porphyromonas cangingivalis | reverse complement strand
ATAGCCGAATTGTCCGAAATTTTCAACATAGAAACCGAAATGTTAATGGAGAAATTATTCTCTGAAAATGAAAAACTTACAAAATACTTAAATTTTAAAAACCTAACGCAAGCGGGTTAAATAGAGCTTGCGAAAGTTGAATAATTTATAGTTTTCAAACAAGTACATACACGTTTTTTATACATTATTTTTCTAACGATTGGTTTATGACGAAACTTTTGTATATTTGCTTTTTGGAGCAATTTTAAGAAAGCTATGACTTAAATTTTTGCCATTATTATTAACTTGGAGTATTTTTAATATATAAAAAAATATAACTTCGCTATTTATCAGATAATTAACAAAAGAACTAACAACTATAAACACATGAAAATTGCTATATTAACAATTGGGACTCGTGGAGATATTCAGCCTTATGCAGTTTTAGGACAAGCATTGAAGGAACGTGGGCATGATGTAACTCTCTCCACAGCAAAGAATTTCGAAAGCCTGGTATTGTCTTATGGAATTAATTTTGTTCCTGTTGAAGCCGATTTTCAAGCAATTTTAGACTCCGACGATGGCAAAAAGTTGATGAAAGGAAATCCTTTTGCTGTAAAACGAAATCTACAAACATGGATTTATCCGTTAATCACCAATTCGTTGATTGAGTTTTATAAATTAGCTAAAGAAAGTAACATTGTTCTTTATCATGTAAAGACTTTAGCAGATTGCTTTGCCGACCAATTTCCTGAAAAAATGATTAGAGCTTCAGTTTTACCAATTGTTGAACCCACAATAGAGTTTCTAAATCCTGCGTTTAGTGGTTTGCCAATTCCAAGGTTTTTAAACCGGATTAGTTATTCACTTTCTAATCTGAGCATTAAATTATTATCAAAACCCATAGGTGAATTTAGATCCATGTTCGACTTACCTAAAAAAATTAAATTTCCACTTGTAAAAAATATTTATGGTTTAAGTTCAAGTTTTCTGACACTTCCAAATGACTTTTCAAGCCAATCTTCTTTCGATGGATTTTGGTTTGATAATTCGAATGATAGTTTACCTGCTGATTTATTGGAGTTTATAAATAGTGGAGAGCCGCCTTTGTTATTGACTTTTGGTAGTATGCCTTTTAAAGGCAAATTTGACTTACAAGCTGCAGTTTTAAAACTTACTGAAGAACTTGACACAAGAATTATTGTTGTAAAGGGCTGGGGGCTCGAAAAGACTGAAAAAATGGAAGGTAATCCTAAAATAAAAGTGATAAAATCAGCACCTTATGATAAACTTTTTTCACTTACAAAAGCAATTATTCATCACGGAGGAATTGGTACAACAGCAGAATGTTTGAGAGCAGGAAAACCGTTTTTCGTTTGTCCAATTTTATACCCAATTGGCGACCAACAGTTTTGGGGGCAACTTGCATATAAACAAAAAATAGCTGTACATCCTGTTCCAATTAGTAAAATGACCGAAGAGAAATTTATAAAAAGCATAAAAGAATTATTGACAAACAAAAATCTTTATATTAATGCCAAGCAAATGAAACTAAAAATTGACAGTGAAAATGGTATAAAAAGTACTATTGAAAAAATAGAAAAGTATATTTGAGAAATTAAATTATAAAAACAACCAGATATCTCTCATCTAAACTCAGAATTTAAGAAAATTAAAAACTATAATGAGAACATACTCAAGCGCACTTACGAAAAATTTACGGCGTTTCTTCGGTGGCCGAATACGAATCGGAAGTCATCGACAAATACAGAGCAGAGGTTGATATGTTAGCTTTAATGTCGTTAGATGATCCTGAAATTTGGGTGAATAATACACTTAGAGATGTCTTACACCCTTTAACCACTTCAGATATATTTAATCATCATGCCTTTCATGCAAAAGAATTGAAAAAAAGAGCTGATGAAATAGGAGTTAAAAATAATGTTTATTACGGTAAGAATCCAATAATTTACTCGCAACCAAGTAACGAAAGTTGGATTCAGTTTTGTATAAGAAAAATTAACGAATAGCCTAAGGAATGCAATATGTTTCGTATATTTGCATAATTACCAAAGAAATAAAACCATATAGGACAAATAACTTTTATTAAAGTATACATGACTTCGACCATAATTATAACAATCTGCTTATTGTTGCTTTTTGCCTATCTTTTCGACATTAGCTCGTCGAAAACTAAAATTCCATCCGTTATACTTTTGTTACTACTCGGCTGGGGGGTAAAGCAAGGAGCCAATATTATAGATTTACCAATTCCGGATTTAACTCCAATATTACCTGTTTTAGGTACTCTTGGGTTAATTTTAATTGTTTTGGAAGGATCATTAGAATTAGAATTGAATAAATCAAAATTGAAAATTATTCGAAAATCATCTTTAATAGCAATTTTTCAAATTCTTTTCATTAGCATTACATTAGCTTCTGCCTTTTATCTATTTGGAGATGCAACCTTCAAAAATGGATTAATAAATGCTATACCATTAGCAATTATTAGCAGTGCTATTGCTATTCCAAGTGCGCGAAATTTATTGGCTGGCCATAAAGAATTTGTTACGTACGAAAGTAGTTTGTCAGATATTTTTGGTGTGATATTTTTTAACTTCATCTCGCTCAACGAGAATTTAAACACCGAATCAGTTGGGGTTTTTGTATTCCAATTGCTATTAATGATTCTTGTATCATTTGTATCAACCGTAGGTCTTTCATTTTTATTAAGCAAAATAACCAATCACATTAAATTTACGCCCATAATATTGCTTATCATTTTAATATACTCTATTTCAAAAATATATCATTTGCCTTCGTTGATTTTTATATTAATATTTGGATTGTTTATTGGTAATTTGGATGAATTAAAACGTTTTAAGATTATTGCTAAACTTAATCCCGAAATTTTAAATTCTGAAGTCAAAAGATTTAAAGAAATAGCTACTGAAATAACATTTATGATTCGGGCTTTATTCTTTTTACTTTTTGGCTATTTAATCGAAACTTCCGAATTGTTAAATCCCGATACTGCTATTTGGGCGATACTGATAACAATGGGGGTTTTTATTATTCGATTTATTTTGTTGAAAATCATTAAATTAGATTTGAATCCATTGCTTTATATTGCGCCTCGTGGATTAATAACTATTCTTTTGTTTTTAAGTATTTCCGAAGAGCAATATGTTGAAATAGCCAATAAATCTTTAATTTTACAAGTTATAATATTATCAGCTTTTGTGATGATGATTGGTTTAATGAAACATAAACAACCTGAAAAAATAGTATATGTAAAATGAAAGTAGGTTTTGGGTTAAAATAGTTTGTTTACCACCCCAAAACCCAATAAAAGGGGACTTGAAATTCTATATTTATTTAATTTAATGTTATCATTATCAATTTGTCAATGTTGATTTACGGTAATTTCGGATATTTCGAAAAATCAGGCTTGCGTTTTTCCAAAAAGGCATTTTTACCTTCGTGCGCTTCTTCAGTCATATAATAAAGCATGGTTGCATTTCCTGCTAATTCCTGTATTCCGGCTTGTCCATCCAACTCTGCATTTAATCCTGCTTTAATCATGCGTAGCGTTAACGGACTGTGTTGCATCATTTGCTGACACCATGATACCGTTTCGTCTTCTAACTGGTCGAATGGCACAACGGTATTAACCAAGCCCATTTCCAAAGCTTCGGCAGCTGAATATTGTTTGCAAAGAAACCAAATTTCACGAGCCTTTTTTTGTCCAACAATACGAGCCAAATACGACGAACCAAAACCGGCATCAAAACTACCAACTTTTGGGCCTGTTTGTCCAAAAATGGCATTTTCGGAAGCAATAGAAAGGTCGCAAACTACATGTAGCACATGTCCACCACCAATTGCAAAACCATTTACCATAGCCACAACAGGTTTTGGCATACTGCGAATCAATTTTTGCAAATCCAATACATTTAAACGAGGAATTCCATCTTTGCCAATGTATCCGGCTGTTTGTTTTACGTTAATGTCGCCGCCACTACAAAATGCTTTATCGCCTTCGCCCGTGAGTATTATAGTTGCAATGTCCTGACTATCACGACAAAAATTCATAGATTCTATGATTTCTTTTATCGTATCCGGCGTAAATGCGTTGCGATAGCGCGGACGGTTAATTGTAATTTT
>CAMDNO010000259.1 GCA_945902955.1 Porphyromonas cangingivalis | reverse complement strand
GGAATTAACCGAGGAACTACGGATACTGATACACAATGGGCTTCTGCGGAATATACGTTGAACGATGTTGTACTCGTTGTTGTATCGTACGATATTACCAATCAAGTTTCAAAAATATGGATAAATCCGGCTTCAACCAGCTTTGGAGCAAGTAGTTCGCCTGCAGAAACTGCATCTGCAATTGCGGGTAATTTCCCGGGTACAAACTCGAATACCATTGCCTCTGTGTTTTTCAGACAAACAAACACGCAGAATCCGGTTATGGTGCTTGATGAATTAAGAATTGGAACAACATGGGCTGATGTTACTCCAAAACTCACAGGTCTGCATAGCGTTACAAATAATAGTGCACTTAAATTGTCAACAAACTTTTTGAGCAATCAGGTTTCTGTTGTTGGAGGAAGTGAAAACACAAAGGTTGATTTCTATTCATTAGACAGTAAATTAGTAAAATCGGCAATTGTTTCAGGAAATAGTCTTTTTTCGATAAATGATTTACCGAAAGGCTTGTTTGTAGTGAAATTGACATCGGGTAGTTTGTCGAATACGCTCAAAGCAGTTAAACAATAAATAATACTGCTGAGCTTACACCATGTTGAAATTCATTCGAAAATTTTATTCACCAGCAGCTCATCAGCCTGTGCTTGACGATGAAAGTACAGTCAAGAAAAAGCTGCTTAAATACCGTTACAGCGTATTTCTATCAGCAACATTCGGCTATGCATTATTTTATGTTTGTCGGTTGAGTATCAGTGTCGTCAAAAAACCATTGGTTGATGCTAATATATTTACCGAAAGTGAGTTAGGAAAAATTGGTGCAGCCTTGTTTTTCACCTATGCTGTAGGCAAATTAGTGAATGGCTTCTTTTCCGACCGAACCAATATCAATCGGTTTATTGCCACCGGGTTAATCCTGACTGCACTTGTCAATTTGGCCATGGGAGCATTTCCTATATTTATTGTTTTTCTTGTTCTGTGGGGATTAAACGGTTGGTTTCAGTCATTGGGTGCTGCTCCAAGTGTGGTAGCGCTTACGCGTTGGTTTAGTCCCGAAGAAAGGGGAACGTATTATGGAATATGGAGTGCGAGTCACAATATAGGCAAAGCAATCACTTTTACATTGTTGCCATTCCTGATTGGAATTGGAGGCTGGCAATGGGGATTTTGGGGCGCAGGAGCAGCCGGCATTTTGGGTGCGATTATGGTTGTCGTTTTTTTGCACGATAGTCCCGAAAGCAAAGGACTTCCATCGGTTGTAAGTAAAACGGCACCGTTAAATGCTTCTGAAAATACAGCACAATCAGTTTCAGCGTCTCAAAAATCGATTCTCAAAAATCCATATATCTGGCTATTAGCACTTTCGAGTGCCTTAATGTATATCAGTCGGTATGCTATCGAAAGTTGGGGTATATTTTATGCACAGGCAGAAAAAGGTTACACGAACTTAGAAGCTGGACAAATGATTGGTTTAACAGCAATTACGGGAATTATTGGCACTGCCATTTCGGGCTTAATATCCGATAAGTTCTTCAGGGGAAGTCGTAATATTCCGGCACTGTTGGCTGGTATTTTAAATATCGTTTCTGTATCCGTATTTTTATTTTATCCCAATGGCAATGTTTGGATAGATTCAGCCGCTATGCTGGTACACGGTTTTGCTATTGGCATTCTGATTACTTTTTTGGGCGGATTGATGGCAATAGACATAGCTCCCAAACAAGCCACGGGCGCAACTATGGGCTTAATCGGTATTGCGAGTTATGCTGGTGCGGGTATACAGGAATTGATAAGCGGTTTTTTAATAAGCGATAAAAAAGTAATGATTGATAATGTTATTACCTACGATTTCTCCATTGCACGTTATTTTTGGTTTGGCGCAACTTTATTATCGGCATTGGTAGCTTTACTGGTTTGGAATGCTAAGATGAGGAATTAGGTTTAGTATTTTGTGTTTACAAAAGAATGTCTGAAAATGGAAAATTTTCGGGCATTTTTTCTTTTTGTTTTACTTGGTTGTTACTGAACAATAAACTACCTTTGTAATTGTATTTCAGATAACATATTAATAATGGCAATCTTATGCGACAATCAATAACAACCAGTGGATATACTTTCGAGAATACTATCGAAAGAAATCTTTTTTATGTCGATAAAACTGATTATTTTCACAAATTAGTAACTGACGATTCTAGCATTTTCTTTCTTTCACGCCCGCGTCGCTTTGGTAAATCGCTCTCGGTATCTATTCTGAAAAATATTTTCAAAGGCAATAAAGAACTCTTTAAAGGATTGAAAATATACGACATGCCTTATGATTGGAAGTCGTATCCTGTTATTAACCTGAATATTTCGAAAGCTCCATGTGAATCTGCTTATGTGCTTAATAAAGGGTTGTGTGCAATTTTGCGCGATAATGCCAATGAATTAGGAGTTGCCCTTTCAGACGAATTACATTCGGGACTCTTATTTGGCGAACTTATTGAGAAAGCAACCAAGCTTGGCAAACTCGTAATACTGATTGACGAATACGATAAGCCCTTGGTCGAGAATATTTATGCACCACATATTGAGGAAATTCGTCAGGTTTTAGAAAATTTCTATATCAACATTAAAGCATCGGATGAACATTTGCGCTTTGTGTTTATGACCGGTGTTACCAAATTCTCGAAAGTTTCGGTATTTTCTAAACTCAATAATCTGCGCGATATAACTATGAGTGAGCAATTTGCCACCATGTATGGTTATACGCAAAACGAAGTGGAGCATTATTTAGGCGATAGAATTGATGAACTGGCAGATAAAAACAAAATTGATCGACAGGAATACAGAGAAACGATACGACAATGGTACAATGGTTTTCGGTTTCATCCCGATGCCATTACGGTGTATAATCCGGTTTCGATGGGCATGTTTATAAACGAAGGTGGAAAGTTTATCAATTTTTGGTTTTCCACTGGCAGTCCGTCGTTTGTTTTTAAAGTATTGAAAAGGCAGAATATAGACTTTTTCGATACCATTCGTCAACCGGTAGATTCTGTCATACTCGATTCGTTTGATGTAACCAATATGCTTGCTGCACCTTTTTTGTTACAAACGGGCTATCTTACCATCGATCGCGCGGAAACACTTATGAATGAGCCTGTTTATTATCTTAACTTTCCAAATAAGGAAATTGAAACAGCATTCGAGAAGCATTTAATCAGTTCACTTTCCGAACGAAATTTAGGCGAAGTAACGAGTGAAATTATCCGTCTTCAAATGGCCTTGTTAGCTAACAATACATCCGAACTGCATCGATTATTATTCAATCATATTGCAGCCATTCCTTATGCACACCGCTCGGATATGGAAGAAAATTATCAGAATATCATCTACTCTGTTTTCCGATTGTTGGGCGCTACCATCCACAACGAAGTACATCTCAATAATGGGCGCATCGATTCGGTAATTGTAAACCACGACCACATCTACATTTTCGAATTCAAAATGAATCAATCGGCCGATATTGCCATTGCGCAAATAAAAGAAAAAGGGTACGCAACTCCCTATTTGTCTGACGGAAAACCCATTACGTTGATTGGCATAAACTTTTCGAAAGAAGAACGAAATATTGTGGAGTGGAAAGAAGAGTTGCTGTAAAGTGATAGATGTTAATCTTTATCAACAATCCACAAAAACTCATCTGCCTGTTTAAATACTTTTCGTAATCGCGTCAATCACTGCCGTAGTTCGCAAGCCACTTATTCCGGTACTTGGTGATGTTCCTACACCTCGAAGTTCGTCAACAATCAATTTAACAAGATGCTGTTGGATAGGTTGTTCGTGAAGGTAGTTTAAAGTCTGTTCGCCGGAAACGGAGCTTTTTACGTGTATGGTCATTGGGTCGCCAAAGCAGTTGAACAAAAGTTCACCCTGGGAACCGATAATGCGGATACTGTCTTTTTCTGAACTTTTGTCGGCCGTGAAACACCATAAGCCGGAGCCAACAACACCGTTTTTGAATCTGAATGTGGCGGAAACTATATCGTCGGAACGGTAAAGTCCGGCCTGATTGGCTGAGATGCCTCTTGCCTGCGATATTTTACCAAAAAGAAAATCCAGAAAGTCTAATTGATGCGAAGCCAAATCGTGAAAATAACCTCCACCGGCAATTTCAGGATCGACGCGCCAGTTTGTGGTATCACTTTTCAAATCTCTGTCCGAGACAGGTTTATAC
>CAMDNO010000258.1 GCA_945902955.1 Porphyromonas cangingivalis | reverse complement strand
CAGCTCGATTTATCGGGAAAATTAGTTGAATTTGCTGCAAAACCAATGGGATTCCCATATTCAATGTTTTCATTTAACTCTAAAAAAACGCTGGGGCTCAACGATGTTTTACGAAACATTGCTTACGCTAAAAATAACGAAAAAATTTCGGGAATATTTCTGGTAAATGGCTCGCTACAGGGCGGATACGCTGCGATGCGCGAAATTCGCGAAGCTCTGATTGACTTTAAAAAATCGGGAAAATTTATTTACGCTTATGCCGACAATTATACGCAAAGCAATTATTATTTGGCTTCGGTGGCCAACAAAATAATGCTAAATACCTACGGCACTGTCGATTTTAAAGGACTATCGTCTCAAACACTGTTTTATAAAAATGCGCTCGATAAATTGGGTGTTGAGGTGCAAGTGGTAAAAGTAGGCAACTACAAATCGGCTGTGGAGCCATTCACAACCACTGCCATGAGCGACAGCAATCGCGAACAGGTTTCGGCTTATCTCCATTCGGTTTGGGGTGTGTTGCTTAGCGAAATTAGTGCCTCGCGCAATATCCCCACCGATAATCTAAACAGCATTGCCACCGAGTTTGCCGGACTGAAGCAAACCGACGAATTGAAATCGCTCAAAATGGTTGATACTTTGGTTTACACAAACGAAGCCGACACTATTATAAATAAAATTGCGCCCAAAGAGTTGAAAATTAAACGTTTGACACATAGTAAACTCACAAAAAAAAGTCGCCATCAAACAAGCGACAAGAACCGAATTGCGGTTGTGTATTTATCCGGCAATATTGGCTCAGGCAAAAATGATATCAACGCCAAATCGGTTACAACCGTTTATCAAGCGCTTAAAAACAACAAATCGGTAAAAGCGGTGGTAATTCGCGTTAACTCGCCGGGAGGAAGTGCTTTTGAGTCGGAAAAAATTCATCACATACTGTCGATGCTCAAAACCAAAATGCCAATTGTGGTGTCGATGGGCACTTATGCAGCTTCGGGTGGTTATTATATATCGAGTATGGCCAATAAAATTGTGGCGCAACCAACCACCATTACCGGCTCAATTGGTATTTTCGGGATGTTGCCCAATGCCGAAAAACTGTACGGAAAAGCCGGATTGACTATGGATGGCGTAAAAACAAACGAAATGGGCGACAGTTATTCAATGAAAAGACCCATGACCGACCTTGAACGGGGAAAAATGCAAGCTTATATCAACAGTGGCTACGAACTTTTTGTAAAACGTTGCTCTGATGGGCGCAATCTGACGGTTGACAGTATTAAAACGCTGGCTCAGGGCAGAGTGTGGACGGGAATTGATGCCAAAGCGCGCGGATTGGTTGACGAATTAGGCGGCATGGAAACAGCCCTACAAGCAGCTGCAAAATTAGCTGGTATCACTTCCTATCAAACCATAACCATAAACCCCAAAGCAGGCAAACCCGCACAAAGTTTTGCCAATGTACTGGAACAAAAATTCGACGAACAGATAAGCGAATCTACCTTCGGCAATTTCCTAAAATTACTTTTCACCTTATCCGAACTCAAAAAAGAAGACCGCATTCAAGCTCGATTGATGTATGATATTGATAATGAGTAAAATGAATTTATATATAACAAACAATCATAATACCCGTCTTATTCCTCCGTCAGCTGACGGATTAGGGGGCAGTTTTAAATTTTATTATCTTATGAGAAAGATTCATTTATTACTAACATTCTTATGCTTGTCGCTGATGGTTTTCAGTCAGGACAAGTTAATCTCCATCGACAATTCGGGCAAATTATTTAAGGTGGATAAAACCTTGGAAAAGAAAATCAAGGTTTTTGGCGAATACAGCAGTTTTTCCGAAGCAAGTTTGTATGAAACTGCCGACAGTTTGTTTTATGTGGAAGTGCTTACCGGTAGCGGAAATAACATTGCGAAGCATAAAAAATCGCTGAATACGCTTCAGAAAGACTCTCTGATTGAAACTGTGAGTGAGCGAGTTGCCCGACTTTCGCCAAATGCGCTGATAGACCAAAGCGGAAAAACGATTTTATTAAGTACAAACGCTTTAATGGGACTGTATTATTATGGTCCTATAACCACCTTGCTTTTCGATGGCGAATCTCCCGATGACAATCTGGCATCTAATGCTTTGATGGCTGGCGGACTTGGTTTTTTACTACCTTATTTATTAACAAACAACAAGGAAATTACCGAAGCGGAAGCTTATTCGAGTTTATATTTTCAGTCGAGGGGCGTTGCTTATGGCTGGGCATTGCCTTATCTTTTTGTAAAAGCCGAAAGCGGATATCCGGGGGCAGCTGTGAGTTTGGCAACGAGTTTGGCTGGTGCGGTGGCTGGCTACAAAATTGCGAAAGATAAAAAACTGACAACCGAACATGTGTTGACAATGGGCGTATTTGGCGATTATGGCATTCTGAATGGCATATCGGCCGCGCATTGGCTGGGTGCTTTCGATTCGAAATATGCCGACCATTTAGTGCCATTAACTTTTTTGGCTTCGAGTGCTGCGGGTTTGATTATAGGGAATAATATTGCCAAAAAGGGTTATTACACACAAGGAGATGCTTCTGTGTTGGGAAATGCCGGTTTTCTGGGTGCTTATATGCCCGCTGCTATACTTTCGGCTTTTGAGCCCGAAAACGACAAACTTTACACGCTTGCGGCTTCGTTGGGAAGCATTGGCGGACTTTATGTAGGCGATAAAATAGCCCAAAAATACGATTTTTCGAATCGACAAGGAATTATTATTTCCTTATCCGAATTAGCCGGCGGATTAGCTGGTTTTGGAATTGGTAGTTTGATAGAATATGGCGAACCAACCGGTATAAGTGCCATTTCTGCTGGATTAGGCGCTTTAGCCGGACTTTATTTTATGACAAAAAATTATACCAAAGACAAAAATCAAGAAGACAAAAACCTGACATTCAAAATTAATTTTAACCCAATGGGATTAGCAAGCGTAAAAAGCAACTATGCCACGCCAATGGTAAATGCGAGTGTACGGTTTTAAAAAAAAATCGAAGTTATTATTGCCGAATTATTTTAATTTAAAGAAAGAAATAGAACGCAGATTTACACGGATTTAGCTGATAAAAGCTGATGTATTTTATTTAAATACGGATTTATTTCGGATTTTAATCCCGCCTAAAGCGGTATCAGATTTTAATACGCTACAAATCATATCGGTTTACCGATATATAAATCCGTCTTTAAATCCGCTCTATCAGCGTAAATCAGCGTTCTATTCTCTTAAAAAACATGAAGTTATATTATAACCTACTATACATATTGGAATTTAAAAAAATCAACATGAAATATAAACCAGTTATCTTTATCATTTTATTGCTTGCAACAATTTCAATTCAATCGCAAGAATTGAAGACAAATTATATAAAAATAGGAATCGGAGCAGGTATGTCGCAGAGTTTAAACAGCATAGGAACGGGTACAATGTACTCTGTTGGCTTTCAGCGGGATATTTGGAAAGACCGATTGCGGTTTAACCCAAATCTGAGTTTGGGCTTTTACAGTCCTATGTTTATAACCGACCAAGCCGACCAGTATTTTAATTCGATTAATTTAAATGTCAATTTAAACTATGATTTAATTCGAATTAAACGTTTTTCGGTTGTAGTTTATGCCGGCGTAGAAGCAGGTAAAACGCAGGGACTTGTTGGAAGTGGAGGTTATTACGACTATTATAACAACTATTCCGGATACGGCAGCGGATACGGCAGCGGATATGGCAGTTCCTACATTCAAAATTCGTATTATGTGCACGATTACCATATCGGTGGAAACGTTGGAGCAGGGTTGCGACTAATTAGTCGAAGCGGAAAAACAGCTTTTAATATACTCCCGTTCAATTTTAGAGTGGGCTATCCTGATTTTATGGAAGCACATCTTAAATTGGAAGTGGATGTAAATATTTAGAAAATAAATTCAACACTTATTTATGACAAGTAGCAAATCTTCAATTTACGCTCTATTCTTAATAACCATTTTATCAACAACTTCGTGTTCGATACTTAATGTAGCAAACCCAACTATCGAACCTATTGTATTTACAAAACCTATGCATCGCGATACGGCATTTACAACAAATTATGTAGGTGGAAAATACACAAACACTCAGTATCTTGATTTGTACAACGACTTGATGGCCAATAACCTGGGGCAGGTAAATATTTATCAAACGTATACGCGTAAATA
>CAMDNO010000257.1 GCA_945902955.1 Porphyromonas cangingivalis | reverse complement strand
TTGGGAAAATCGAATTGGTGGAATGAAATTACATTATGTAATACTGATAGTTGCAGACTGCTTTCCCCTCTCCACTTGGAGAGGGGTTAGGGGTGAGGTTTCGCCTATTTCAGATATTTCACCGGATACAATGCTGCTAAAAATCCCATTGTCAAAACCGTAATGAAAATCAAAAATATGTCTGTAATGTTTGTTGCAATGGGATAGGTGTCAACTACATATCCGTTACCAAGCCTGATTATTCCAAAAAATTCCTGTGCAAGACTTAAAGCTGTTCCAAGAATAACACCTACAATGGCTCCGGTTGCTGATATCATCCACCCTTCTAAAAGGAAAATGAGTTTAATCATTTTTTTATCTGCCCCCAAGCTTTCGAGTGTTGTAATATCTGCTTTTTTATCAATAATAAGCATTGACAATGAACCTATTATATTAAAACTGGCAATTAGTAAAATAAAACTGAGAATCAGAAAAGTAATCCATTTTTCAATCTTCATAATATTGAAAAAACTCTCCTGTTGCTCGAAACGGTTTTTTACTTTGTATTTTTTACCGAGTAATGATGCAATTTCTGTTTGCGCTTTTGATAAATCAACAGAAGATTTTAATTTCAGCTCAATGGCTGTAACCATTGTCGAATCGTATTCGAACAATTCGCGGGCATGATTGAGCGAAATAAGTACATATTTATCGTCGTACTGAGCTTGTTGAACCGAAAAAATCCCCGACACAAAACTGGCAGATTGATTAAAACTGCTTTCAGGGCGGAGCAGATTTATTTTGGAATTTCGTTTTGGAGCATAAATGTAAAGCGGGTCTACAAAATGTGCACTTAGTCCCAAAGTTCCTGCAACGCCAATTCCCGGCACTGCCCGTTCAAAAGCTCCATCGTACAATTCGAATTTACCATCGTATATTAATTGCTGAATGTTAGTGAGTTGGGCAAAGTTATCGCTTACACCTTTTACAGTTGCAGGCATTTGCTTATCTTTAAACCGAAGCAAAGCATTTTCTTCAATTACCTCGGTAAATACTGCAATCGATTTTTGTTGGTGCAATTGTTTTATTTCAGGCTGAGTTGTGTCAAAACTTTTACCTTCTGCTAGAGTGATGCGCAATTCAGGGTCAAACGACGAAAACATGTCGGTTATCAGTCCCTCAAATCCATTAAAAACCGACAAAACAACCACCAAAGCCATAGTGCCAATTGCTACTCCGAGAGCCGAAATTGCCGAAATGATATTAATGGCATTGTGCGACTTTTTCGAAAACAAATAACGGCGGGCTATCCTTAACGAAAAAGATAGTCCGCGTAATTTATAGTTGAAATTTGTTTTTTCTACCATTTTGTAATTCAATTCTTATTCCTCGGAATTTATCCCGCTATTGGCGGGAGGGATTAAAGGTAATGGCGATGGAGGGTCTTGTTTCAATAAATTATCTATGTTTTCAAGATAATCCAACGAATCATCAACGTGAAAAAAAAGTCCAGGAACAATACGTAACTGATTACGAACACGTTTTCCCAAATCAAATCGAATTGCTTTAGTATCGGCGTTCACCTGAGCAATCACAGCAGCCGATTTTTCACTCGGAAAAATACTTAAATGCGTGTGGGCAATACCCAAATCGGGGCTTATACGAACGGTAGTTACCGTAATTAATGTTCCCTGCAGTTTGCGGGCGTACAACAAAAAGATTTCGCCTAATTCTTTTTGCAACATCCTCGATATTTTTTGTTGTCTTGTTGTTTCCATTTTTTTTAGTTGTTATTGAATTTTATTTATTAGTTCGTTTGCATCAAGTTCAATTTTCGAAAATGCAAACCATTTTTTAGCCAAATCTTTAAGCGAAGCTCCACTGTGATACACTGTTTTGTTATCAATAATCAAAAATCGGTCGTGCGATTTTGCAAATACTTTCACCTCAATAGGCTCATATTGAGCATTAAACTTATCAATATCCAATTGCAATTCTGTGGATATTTTAGAAGTGTAAATATAAGCTTTTACTCCATTATTTCGTTTCGAGAGTAAATGTAGTACACTTTCATCAATATAATTGTCAATCAACACAATTGATTTTTGAGCTGATTTCACTAAATCGGCAGCAAATTTCCAAGCATCAAAAATCTGTCCATCGTAAAAAATCCCTTCGTTTGGTGGAAGCGTTGTTTTTATCAGTAAATCAAATTTTTGGTCGTGTTCAAATATTTTCTTCTCTATCTTGTCAATTCTGCTGTTCAATACATATCCTTTCATTAATTCTACTTTGACAGATTAAAAATAACAATATTAAATTACCGAGACGAAAGTAATTTCAAGTCCCCTTCAGGGGATTTAGGGGCAGTAAACGTGCATTTTTTAACTGCCCCAAGCCCCTAAAGGGAAAGTATATTTAATTTTATATTTACTTATATTATGCACTGATATTGAATTACTTAAATTATTAATTTGAGTCGTTTGTATGTTGATACATTACACAAACATTACACAAATGAAGGTATTTAATTACAAACAGATACAAAGATATAACATTTAGAGGAAATATTGAGGTCTATATTAGTGTAAAAACTGTAAGCTGGTTATCCTTTATTTTATTCGGCAATATTACACAATTCTTTTTGAATTTCAATTTCATTTTGCAAGCCCTAGTGATTTTATCACCAGGGCTTGTTTCATCGCACCCAAAAGCACTATTTCGCATTAATCATCCATTCATTTTACAGTTGATTGACTTGTAACTTTACAAGAAAAATCAAATGTATGAAAAAATTATTTTTTAAACTTCCTAATTGGTGGAAAGCAGACACACCTGCTTTTGCTCGCTTCTTTCAACTTATCTCAAGTGCGCTAGCAGCTTTGCCCATGTACTATATTGCACTCCCTGAAGAGTTCAAAAACGCTATTCCGTCAAGTTATCTGAAGTACATTGCCATTGCCGGTGGTATGTGTGCTTTTATCCTCCAATTCTTTAACAAGAAGCAATCATGAGTAAATTAGGAAAATACTTCACATTGGAAGAATTGACAATAACCAATGAAAACTTAGACAACACACCAGGCGATTTGGCCAAAAAAAAGCTTAAAGCACTTGTAAAAAACTTACTTGACCCAGTTCGTGACAGGTACGGCTTCCCGATCTGTGTCAACTCAGGATTCAGAACATTAGCAGTAAACAAAGCCATTGGCGGAGCAACTAAACCAATCAGCCAACATACCAAAGGCGAAGCTGCCGATTTGGAATGTGCCGACAATGCCAAGCTCTTTTATCTTATCCGGGATAACTTTAATTTTGATCAATTGATTTGGGAAGAGGGAAACAACCTGCAACCTGACTGGGTACATGTGAGCTATAAAGCCAAAGGCAATCGAAAACAAATCCTCAAATTCAAAAATAAAAAACAAGTATCATTCACTCAAATGTAATCAACATGAAAACAACCATTGAATTTATCAAAAAGTACTCATTAGTGATTCTTGCAATCACATTTTGCATTCTATCCCTGTTTCAAACAAGCTGCGGTAATCAATCAAAGCCGCAACAAACAAACATTGCTCAGTTAAACAAAGAAAAGTCGAAAACAGACAGCCTAAACACTGCCAAAGCCAATGCTCTACTACAACAGAAAGACAGCATTATAAAAGTGCTAATTTCAAAACTGAAAACCGAAAAAAATAACACTGCTAAGCATAAGGCCGAAGCCAGAAAACAGCACACACTTAACGACACGTTGCAAGCCCGATTCGGAATAATCAAGGACTTGAGCACTTGCGAAGATCTTCTCAGTGGGTTGAAAGTTGAAATTATTGAAAAGGACAGCGTCATTCAAAGCTTGGATTCTGAAATAGTATGCTATACGGAACAAATGAATGATTTAAATCAGAAAGTGGATATTCAAAAAGCCATAATCGACAGCAAACAAAACTTGATAGCTTACAAAGATTCAACAATAAACCATTTAGCAACCCAAAAGAAGAAATCCGACTTTTGGAATAAGGTAAAAATCAAAGCAGCTGGAGCAGTAATATTATTTGAATCAATAATACTGCTTGTAAAATAGATACAGAAAATAGGTTAAACCGCATTGAAAAGCATTAGTTTGCATTATTTATGTATTTATAACAGAGTGTTTTGACTTGTACATTTACTGCGACAAAAATCAATTATTAATTTCTTAAAATTTTACAACAATGGCCAGACAATTAGGACATGTAAAGTACAAAGGTACT
>CAMDNO010000256.1 GCA_945902955.1 Porphyromonas cangingivalis | reverse complement strand
CGCACCCTGCCCATTTTGGGGAAAACACCATTTTCCTCAAAGGCACCGCTACGACTTAAATAGAGAAACAACTCACCATTTTCCACCCATACGTTTGTACCAATATCGCCACCGCCACAAGGCATAGATTCGGATGAGTTTTTGCTCTGGGAAGTCCAAACCACGTTGTATTGGTTTATATCAAAAGGTTTTGTTTCAGCGGCAATTTGACCGCTGACTAATACTAAGATTAGAATTGCTTTTTTTAAAAACTTCATTTTATTAATAGAGATTATATAAGTTGAATAATTAAAGATAATAGAACGCTGATTTACGCCGATTTAGCTGATTTAATACGGATTATATCCCCGATAAATCGGGGCAGATTAAGACTCAATTTCTTAAATCAGACCCGATTTTTCGGGTCTAAAATCAGTTATTTAATCCGTTTTTAAATTTTATCAGGACAGATCCGCTTAATCCGCTTAATCCGCGTTCCATTTCTTAGTTTTAAAATATCAAGTTAATTATATCATACAGAAACAATTTGAATAATGTTTAATTGTTTCCTGTTACAATAATTTTATTTCTGCCCACCAAACTTTTATCCTTGATTAAGAATCGAAGTCTTCGCAAACCATTTTCCCATTTAATAGGATCTGCTCCCATATCCACAGGCTCAATAGTAGCTTCCACTTTTTGGGGATTGTATTGCAACTGAACACTTACATCTTTTCCTGAAACTGTAATTACACCTTTTTTATCGATGGTTGCATTCAGGTTTGTAAGCAGATTGATATAGGAATTACCCTTGTTTTCGTCCAATTGATAAGCGTCTTCGATAGTAAACTGCTTGCCTTTTTGGATGGTGTAAGTCCGTGTCCAGCTCTTTACTTTTGCAGCCGGCAAATAAGCTTTTGCTATATCCACCGAAAATGAAACGGCTGTTTTTGTATCGCTAAACTTGCAGTTGCGCGCCACAAATTCTTTACCCTCTTTTTGATCCTGACCATTGATGGTTAACAGATTGTGATAACCCGACTGCATACTCCAAATGGTATAACGATCTTTGCTGAATGTTTTTATAGAATAAGTTCCAACTCCAGCATCTACAAATATTGGTTTTTTGTTGTAATAAAGCATAAAACTGCCCACATCATTGTGGCCGTGTGGAGCAGCATTGTAGCCTCCTTTTGCCGCAAAGCAAAAGCCATCGTCCGATTTATCCTTGCCTCCGGCAATTTGTGTTCCCGAAAGCCAAAATGAAGGCATACGTGGTTCTTCGGCATTTTTTCCGACAAGTTTATCGTAATCGAACAGCCCGCTGGCCAATTTTTCGATTCCATAAACTCCGCCCCAAATACGATCTGACCATCCATTTCTGTTTACTAAAAATTGTCCAAATTGTTTGAGAACAGCATCGCCTGTTTTATCGCCAAAATGATATACTACAAACGGACTTGGTGACTGGGTAGGACCAGCATCGGAGAAATTAATAAAATACGGATAATATAAACAGGCTTTATAAATATATGCCCCTATATTTTTCACCTTAGTGTTATCAAAAATTGTAACTTTGGCATTGGTAGCGCGCGAAAGCAAATCGAGGTATTCGTACATTTTACCTCCGGCATGATTCCAGTATCCCGGGCCTTCTTCGCAAGCACCATCCTCGTCGGTAGAATTGATGAAATTATCGGCAGATTTTAGCGTCCGATATACGCCTTGTACTTTTTTTGTGCTGTCTTTTTCCATTAACAGGATACAATTCAGCATGTTGTAATTAATCCAGATATTCCAGTTATTTACTTTCTGACCATTTAAACCCAACCACGCATAATCTCGATTCATATAAGGTGTTAAAACATTTTTTTTAATAGTGTATTCTATACGCTTGGCAATAAGGGGATTGATTTTATCAAATTCGGGTTTGAAGAAATAATGGCACCACGAAAGCATATTGCCAATTTCGGCTACAAACAAATCAACAATTGGTTCTTCCACATCAGGGAGGCCAATTCCTGCTTTTTGAGCAGTAAGATGAGAAGTCCCCGACCACGAAGTCATTTCGCAGACAGCGAAAACACCATCTACAATTTTATTTATAAACCTCCCTTTGCCTTCTACCAATTCGGCCATCATTAGATTTTTAAGTGCGGTATGCTTTTCGGCATTAAAATCATCAGCCAATTTTCGGTTTCCCGATCGCACTGTTTCCAGATAATAAGTTGCAGGCGTAGATTTGAAAGTATAATCGAGCAATTTTTCTCCTTTTTCTATAATCTTTGAACGATATTTTGCACCTACCTTGTCCCACGCTTCACGATTTTTATAATCAGGAACCTGAATCCACGAATTGTCGGTTACTAAACACTTGGACAATTCGGCTTCGTTGGCACATTTTTGTTGCAAGAGGTTATGGTTCAACTGCCCATTTGCCTGGAAGGCAAATGCAATTGAAAAGGAGAGAAATAATATGATTTTGTGCAATGTCATTGTGAGTATTATTTAAGATGCAAATATCGTTATAAGTTTTAATATATAATTATAGCTAAAAAAGGGAAGGATAGTCCTAAAACAATTCCCTTCCCTTTCCAATCAACTTTATTAACCTACAAAACTATAACTTGAGAAAACAATTTGCCATTAACCGAAGCACGTACAATGTATGCACCGGTAGCCATTGGGATAAGTTGATATTTTGAAACCTGTTGATTTTTCAACAACATTCCGGTAGTAGAATAAACCTGCAGGGTTCCTTCAATTGTTGACACAATTCCTTTTGGTGAGCTAAATACGAATGTTTCATCGTTTGCAATCTTCGATATACCTGTTCCTAAATCAACAACCTTCACATTTTGAACCACATCGGCGGCAGCAGCATAATAAGAATTTGTAAGCTGTTTAGCTGTAATTGTTGTTTCGCCCACACCTACCACAGTCAATACATTGCCAGCTACTGAAACAACAGCCTCATTGCTCGAAACATAAGTTATATCAGTTGCAGCCGGTGTAGATGCTGAAGTAAAAGTTGAAGTAGCAGTAAGTGTTACTTGCGAATCCGTAGTTTTTAAACCGGTAAGATCCTGATTCCAAGTGATAACCGGTTTTAGCTGTACAGCAATACTACGAATGTATTCTTTGCGATTACTCCTTGAATTAGCTAAACCGTCGATACGAATTCTAATGTAGCGGGCGGCAGCATCATTTAAGGTGTACGAAACATCTACTTTTCCACTGCCACTTACTGAAACTATTTGGTTCGAAATATCAATATTTTGAATGGTTGACCACGAAACTAAATCAGCTGATTTCTCTACTGCAATAACTGCATCGGGATCTACTGTAGCCGTACCTACATTTTCATACTGAAATTTCACTACATCTGCTGCCGAATTAAACGCAAGATATATAGCTTGACCATTGGTATGAAGTTGAGGAGTTCCACCACCGGTATTTGCAACTTCAGTACAATGAGCAAAACCTGTAGTTTGCTGGGAGTTAGCTACTATATACGGTACTGAAGTGGGAACTAATTTATGGATAAAAATATTAATGCCTCTGTATCTGTCACCTGCGGTATTTTTTGCATATACGAAGGGGTAGAGGGTATTAGAAAAAACCCAACCACTAACAGGTAGAATAGCATTTGTAAAATTTGTTGGTACAGGGGCAGCAGGTGATGGTGTTGTAATCAAAGCAGATCCGCTGCTGATAGTAAATGTCATATCCGAAATATTGGATACATCCACTGTTGGTGCAGCAATGGCAGAGATCCAACCACCTCCGGCAGTTGCTAATGAGTTATGGGTTGAATTTAGTGAGAATTGTGCATACGTGGTTTTAGCAAGCATGCCCGTAAAAGTAAAATCGGTAACATTTTGTGCAAAAGACAAGTTGCAGCCAACTGCAAGAACGAGTGATAGTAAAATCTTTTTCATTTTATTGAATAATTAATTGTTTGTATTTGAATAATTTTTAAAGTGCAATTTTTTGAACAAAGTTTACACCATTAACCGATGTACGTATAATATAAATTCCCGATTGAATCGGAATTAACTGATTTTTATTTACAATTGTGCTCTTTACTAATATTCCGGTAATTGAATAGATATTCAGCTTACCTTCTATTTTTGATACAATGCCTTTTGCTGTTCCATAAACAAGTTTAGTATCTTCCCGTACATTTTTAACGCCTGTAGGATCTGTAACTACCACTGTTTTTACCACATCATCAGCAGCTGCATAATTAGCACTTCCAGCTTGTTTGGCTGT
>CAMDNO010000255.1 GCA_945902955.1 Porphyromonas cangingivalis | reverse complement strand
CTTATAGCCGAATTGTCCGAAATTTTCAACATAGAAACCGAAATGTTAATGGAGAAATTATTCTCTGAAAATGAAAAACTTACAAAATACTTAAATTTTAAAAACCTAACGCAAGCGGGTTAAATAGAGCTTGCGAAAGTTGAATAATTTACACATGAAAAGCGATAAAATACTACTATCCAATTCTTTTATTCAGGACATTAAGTCGATAATTGGACAATCACGCCTGCAGGCAGTTCGTAGTGTGGAGTTTTATCGTGTGGAGATGTATTGGAAAATGGGTGAACGCATTTTCAATGAAGAACAAGAGGGAAAAGAGCGAGCTGATTACGGAAAATACTTATTGCGCAATCTGGCAAAAGAAATTGAACCTGAATTTGGCAGTGGATTTTCGCTTCGACAATTAGAGCGATGTCGGCAATTTTATAGAACTTTTCCAATTGCGTCCGCACTGCGGACGCAATTGAATTGGATGCAATACAAAATGCTTATAGCTATTGATGACGAACATAAACGAGAGTATTATGAGCTCGAAGCAGTGAAAAATGGTTGGACTGGTCGTGAATTAGAAAGACAAATTTATGCTAGTTTGTACGAACGACTATTACTTAGTAATGATAAAGAGTCAGTTATGGCAGTTGCACGGAACGAACGACTGCCCGAACTACCACAAGAAATTGTAAAAGATCCTATGATGCTTGAGTTTCTTGGACTTGAGCGCAAATCGCATTATTATGAAAAGGAATTGGAGACTGCACTTATCGAACATTTACAGCAATTTATGCTTGAATTGGGTAATGGTTTTTCGTTTGTGGCACGCCAAAAAAGGTTTTTGATTGAGGATGATGAGTTTTTTGCCGACTTGATATTTTACAATCGTTTATTGCGTTGTTTTGTAGTTATTGAAATAAAAACGGAGAAAATTACGCACAAAGATTTGGGGCAGTTACAGATGTATGTAAATTATTACGACAGAAACGAAAAACTTCCTGATGAAAACCAAACAATAGGTATATTGCTATGTGCTCACAAGAACAATGAAATGGTAAAATTATCACTCCCTGAAAAAAATAGATCACTTTTAGCAAGTCAATATCAGCTCTATTTGCCAACTGAAAATCAGTTGCTTGATGAGCTTAAAAAAGAACTAAATTCATAACGAAAATATTATGACACAAAATAACAATTGGAAACAAACCGTCGTAGCAGCTTCACGCTCGCTGAACTTGGTAAACGACGAAACAATAAATAAAGTTCTTTTGGCCGTGGCCAATGAGGCTGAAGTGCAAACAGAGGCAATTCTTACTGAAAACGCCAAGGATTTGGCCGCTATGGAGCGCTCAAATCCCATGTACGACCGGCTTTTACTTACAAAAGAACGTATTGAAGGCATTGCTGCCGATATTCGGAATGTGGCTTTGCTTCCATCGCCGCTGGGAAGATTGATTGACGAAACAGTACGTCCAAATGGGATGCGCATTTCACGAATTGCCGTGCCTTTTGGTGTGGTAGGCATTATTTACGAAGCACGTCCCAATGTGAGTTTCGATGTTTTTTCGCTTTGCCTGAAATCGGGAAATGCTTGTGTACTGAAAGGTGGAACCGATGCGCATAACTCCAATTCGGCTATAGTCAAGGTCATTCAGTCGGTGCTTGAACGATTTGGTTTGGACAAAAATATCGTAACCCTGCTTCCTGCCGGTCGTGAGGCAACTGCCGAACTGATGAATGCCGTTGGTGTGGTGGATGTTATTATTCCGCGTGGCGGAAAGGGTTTAATTGAATTTGTACGCGACAATTCACGCATTCCGGTGATTGAAACCGGTGCAGGAATTTGCCATACTTATTTCGATGAGTTTGGCGATTTAAAAAAGGGAAAAGAAATTGTTTTCAACTCCAAAACGCGGCGTGTAAGCGTCTGCAATTCGTTGGATTGCTTGGTAATTAACGAAAAACGTTTAGCCGATTTACCAGCTCTTTGCGAAAAATTAGCGACTAAAAACGTCGTTATCTATGCCGATATAAAAGCTTATACTTTTTTAAACGGCAAATACCCTAGTGAATTATTACAAAAAGCTACGCCCGAAAGTTACGGCACAGAGTTTTTGGATTATAAAATGTCGATTAAAGCGGTAGCGTCACTTGCCGAAGCGGTGCAACACATTTCAGCTTATAGTTCTAAACACAGCGAATGTATTGTAAGTGAGAATGATGCAAATATTTCTTATTTTGATAAAATGGTGGATGCAGCTTGTGTATATACCAATGTATCGACAGCTTTTACCGATGGCGCTCAGTTTGGATTGGGTGCCGAAATTGGGATCAGTACTCAAAAACTGCACGCACGAGGACCAATGGCGCTTGCTGAATTGTGTTCGTACAAGTGGATTGTGAAAGGCGAAGGGCAAGTGAGAGAGTAGTTATTTGGTTCATCGGTTATTTAGTTCATCGGTTATTTAGTTCATCGGGTTATCAGTTAAATTTTTCATTCAGCACCCCAAATTCGCTGTTCGTACCTATTTATTTTTTCTAAAAAAGAACCTGTTGTACTTTTGTTTCATTAAAATCAATAAAAGATATTTTTATGAAACGAAATGTATTTATTTTAGTTGCAGTTGTATTAAGTACACTCTCTGTTTTTTCGCAAAACAATGGTCAAACCATTCGTGGTACAGTAGTGGATGCCTTTACAGGTAGTCCAGTGATAGGTGCTAACGTAGTAATTACGGAAACTAGTCCATTAATTGGTACTTCGACCGATGTGAATGGCGAATTCGAAATTAAAAACATCCAACCCGGACGTTGGTCGTTTTCGGCATCTATTCTGGGTTATAAATCACAAAGTTTTTCGAACGTAATGGTTATTTCGGGAAAAGAAACAACGCTGAATTTTAAACTCGAAGAAAAAGTAACTACGCTTGGTGATGTGGTAGTGAAAGCAAATCATTCGAAAGTGAAACCTATCAACGAAATGGCACTGATTAGTACCCGTTCGTTCAGTGTGGAAGAAACCGAACGTTTTGCCGGAAGCTTGGGCGACCCTGCTCGCATGGTGGCTAATTTTGCTGGCGTTGTTGTGGGCAACGATTCGCGCAACGACATTGTTATTCGTGGTAATTCGCCTATGGGTTTGCTGTGGCGCATCGAAGGTGTGGATGTGCCTAACCCGAATCATTTTGGTGCACAAGGCACAACGGGCGGACCGGTAAGTATGCTTAACAACAATTTATTGGCAAATTCCGATTTTATGACCAGTGCTTTCCCTTCGGAATATGGAAATGCGTTGTCGGGTGTTTTCGATTTGAATCTGAGAAATGGCAATAAAGAAAAATTCGAATTTACCGGTCAGGTTGGTTTCAATGGTTTCGAAGCTGCAATCGAAGGTCCTATTAAGTTAGGAAAATTTATCCGAAACGGTTCATTTATTGTAGATTACCGTTATTCTACTCTCGACTTTGTAAGCAAATTGGGCATGGATATGGGTACCGGAACTGCTATTCCCGAATACCAAGATTTATCGGTAATTGTTGATTTGCCAACGAGCAAAATTGGTCGTTTTAAATTTGTGGGGCTTTTTGGAAAAAGTTTTATTCAATTAAATCGGTCGTTTAATATCGACGAAGCGTCGTCGCATAATCAAGTTGGTTTTGCTACTGATTTTGGTGCCGGGCTAAATATCGGTTTGCTAACACACACATTAATGTTAAACGAAAAAACCAAACTTAAAACGTCGATTTCGTACCAAAACTCCAGTTCAACAACTCAAAACGATACCATCGACTATGCGAACGAAAGTTTCTTTGAAAATTACGCAGGAAAATTGAACGAAAATAAAATGACAGCTTCCATGCAGCTAAAACACAAGTTTAGCGCGCGGAATAATATGACTATGGGCTTCTCGGCAAACAAGTTTATTACTACGTTCAACGATTCGGCTTGGGTAAAAAAATGGATGCAACGCGTTACGCTTACCGATGTTGACAACGAACCTTCTACTTTGTACAAAGCGCATGTTAACTGGCAACATAAATTTACGGATGTGCTTACCTTGAATTCAGGTTTGCATTATCAAATTTACGATTTGAATAACGAAAGTGCTTTGGAACCACGCCTCGGATTGCAATGGCAAGCTACCGATAATCAAACATTTAGCCTTGGCTATGGTTTGCACAGTCAGATACAGCCACGCACAGTTTATTTCGATAAGGATTTCAACGAACTTACCGGAGTTTATTCCGAAAACAACCACAATGTAAAATTCACCCGCTCGAATCATTTTGTATTGGGTTACGATTGGAACATTGCCAAAAACTTCCGTATCAAATCCGA
>CAMDNO010000254.1 GCA_945902955.1 Porphyromonas cangingivalis | reverse complement strand
GTAACCCCCGGAAGTCGCCCGATAGCTTCGGCAGCATTTGCATCGGGAATTTGTCGTATTCTGTCAGCCGAAACCACATTTTTAATAGTGTAGGAATTGAGCTGTTGATTGATAGCTGCCCGTTGTCCAAGCGCTTGTGCTGTAACAAAAACTTCTTTCAGCGCCTGTGGTGTGGGTTCTAATTTAATTTTTAATTCTGAATTGGCACTTATTATTTCTTCTTTTGCATCGTAACCAATATAACTTATGCGTAGTTTTGCATTCGAAGGTGCCTCAAGCATAAAGCGTCCGTTCAAATCTGTTGATACACCAATATTTGTTCCGGGGATGATTACATTAGCACCAATAACTGGAAGTCCTTTTTCGTCGAGAACCACTCCCGAAACTATCTTGGTTTTAGTAGTTATTTGCGGTTCGGCGTTTTTTTTTGTTATTATAATTGTATTGCTATTAAATACAACTTCTAAACCCTTGGGCGAAAGTGCAGATTTAAGAATATCAATAAGTGGTTTGTTTTCTTCGTTTATGGTTATATCCCTTTTATCATCGACCAAAATATCTCTGTAAACAACTGTGTAGCTTGTTTTCGATTCAATTTGCTTAATTAAATCCTTAACCGACGCATTTTGAATTTGCAACGATATTTTTTGGTTTTGAGCATGCAACACATTCCCCATCAAAAATAAAATGAATAGCAACCCGACTCTAAACCAGTCAGTTCTTTTAAATGAAATCTTCATTTTTGTGATTATTTAAGTATTAAAAAAAGTCTAAAACAATTTATAGGATTAAAAGTCTTCCTCTTGCTCCCTCTCATTAAGGAGAGGGCTGGGGTGAGGTCAAACTTCAATTATACAACACCACTATCGAATCGCCTTTATTACTGTATTTTATTTTATATTGAATAGCAAAGGTTTCCAATACAGTTTCCAAACTTTCGCCTTTAAATGCACCGCTAATCAGGTCGTTCTCGATATTCGGACATTTCGAAATAATTTTTACTCCATACCACTCTTCCAAATGTTTTATTACATCTCCAAAGCGTTCTGATTTGAATTGAAGCTTGTTATCTTTCCATGCCGTTTCCACCTCATTATCAGTAGATTCAATCTTTAAATTCTTTAACGAATTTGAATAAATAGCCTTCTCGTTGGGTTTTAAATAATAGTCCTGCGACAATTCGGAGCCTGTTAACAATATACTTCCTTCTACCAACGAAGTTTCTATAATATCCGAGCCCTGCCTGGCATTTACATTAAAGGATGTTCCTAATACTTCTACCTGTAAATTATTTGCCGAAACAATAAATGGTCGGCTTTTATCTTTTACAACTTTGAAAAACGCTTCTCCTATCAATTTTACTTCGCGTGTGTTATTTTTACCATTCCGATAAATCAACTTACTATTGGAGTTCATCCACACTTTCGATTGGTCGGGTAATGTTACCTGTGCGCGGTTGCCTTGTTTTACAGTTACTACAAAATCTTTTTCCACTTTAGCTGTTGGCTGAAAAACATACAATCCAGCCGATAAAATAAACACAAATGGAATAACAACAGCAGCTATCTGAGCCATGCGTTTGCGTAACAATCGCTTTTTATCATACTCCACATAAAAATTCAGTTTCGAACGAATATCTTCCTTGTCCTTTTCGGCCATCACTTCCGAATTCATATCCTCGTTCCACGCTTCTACAAGCAGATTTTTCAGTTCCGGCAAATCCGATTTATTCATCTCGTGGCGCATTTCCAAAAATTCCTCTTTGCGGATGGTACCGTAAAGAAACTTCTTGTAAATTATTTTAATATAGTTTTCCATTTTCTGATTTGTTGATTGTTATACGTAAACATTTGAATTTAGTACCATTCTATTTTTTATGCTTTAAAACATATTTCAAATAATATCAGGAATATCAAATTGTATTTTAAAAGCTCCGTTTTCAGCGTTTTAGTAGCCGATGTAAGTTGATTTTTAACCGTTTGCTCTGATATTTTCAATTCTAAGGCTATCTCTTCAATACTTTTTCCATGCTCACGACTCATTTCAAAAATCTCCATTTGTCGGTTTGGTAATTGACTTTTGCAAATCTTTAGCGCTTTAAGGAAATCATCGTAGTAGATTTTCTTTTCAATAGCATTGTCACCCAAATCAGCATTTTCCGAAAATTCAATATAGTCTTCGAACTCCACTTTATTCAGTTGCGCACGAAATGTATCAATCATCTTATTATGCGACATGGTAAATAGCATCGCCTGCAACGAACCTTCTACCGATAGCGTCTCACGCATAGTCCAAAGTTTCAGAAATGTTTCCTGAACCAAGTCGTTGGACAATTCGCGCGATTTGGTATGAGCAAAAGCAAACCCGTAAAGTTTGTCGGCATACATATCGTAAATCGCATTAAAGGCTTTGTGTGAGCCCTTGCGCAATTCTTTGATATACGATTTTAAGATATCAATTTCCATTTGGTGTGATTTTAAATGATACACGATAATATTTTAAAAAAGTACTATTCCGAAAAGCATGTTTAAAAGCATGTTTTGGGGGTATTATTCTGATTGCCTTTTGCATTCATTCTTTTGCACAAATGTAAACCAAATATTATTGTAATATTCAATCCATTCAGTCTCCGGTTAATCCCGAAGACTTTGAATAGACAACTCTATTTCCCCGCTATTAAGTCCTTTGCTAACACATTTTACTTTTAGCTCACCTCCACTGGGGCGTACTGTTAGTAAAAGTTTTTCTTCGTAAACCTTGCGTTTATTTTGCTTAAATAATTCATGGCTAAACGGATCGCCTGAATCCATACCAATTAACACGCCTCCCTCAACCGAGACGGCAACTTCATGGTTTGAATTTGGACAACACACCCCCTTTTTGTCCTGAACTTCTACTGTAAAGAAAAGCAATTCCTCTGGTGAGTACTTTGCGTGGTCACGACAATTACTAATGCCCAATTTTACCGGATTACCAGCAGTTTGCAGCGTATACATCGCTACTTTCTTTTTACCATTGTATGCAATAGCTTCTAGTTTCCCTTTTTTATAATCTACATTATAAACTGTACGGTACTCGTTAGGATCAACTGATTTACGACCGAGGCTTTTCCCGTTTTGAAATAATTCTACTTCGGGTTGGTTGCTAAACACAAAAACCGTATCCATCGCTTTCGCCTCAATAATGACAGTTTGTTTGTAAGGAGTTATCCACCTCAACAGCAATTATATTTTTTTTGCCGTTGAAATTCAAATACGGAGTAATATCATAATCAAAGGTTCTAAATCCGTATGGCCTAAGTCCTAAAAAAATACCATTAAGGTAAACTTTTGCGTTCATATACACGCCATCAAACCTAATTTTCAAACGCTTCTGACTAACGACCATTTAAATCTTTGATTTTCAGCAGTCACCTTTTTGTTCGTTAGCTTCGTAACTCAATAAGCTATTTATATACAGGTTTGCCTTTAGCACTTTCGTTCAAAACAAAAGCTTTGCGATAATAGCTTTTGCCCATTTGGTACCCCCCCCAAGAATATCACTTGGGTTATCCTTTTCAGGTTTGCCCTCAATCGACCAGTCGTGCGGCACTGCTAATGTTCTCCAATTTATATCATTGAATTTTGGCTGTTCAAAGCCAGAATATTCACCCAAAGCAAATTTCCAATCATTGTTAAAATTGATTTTGGCATCAATAGTGCCATTGGCAGTTTCAAAGCCATTATATGTCATTGTTTTAATTTCACGAAGTAGATTCTCGTCCTCAATTTGACCAAAGGCATTTAACGAAAATATCATTAATACTGTCAATACAATAATTGTTTGAAGTTTATGTGTTTTGTTTATTTTTAATTATACTCTAAAGCTACTTGTACTTAATTTATATCAACGCCCAATTCTTTAAATGGAAAGTTCGTTGGTTCCTTTAATTACAATTTTACCTTTTTTGCTACTTAATTCAAACGCTTCCTTTTTGTCTTTCCGTTTTAAGTTTTCAATATTAAATTGGTTCGATTTTCCGGGTAGAATTCGTTCGATAAGTTGGTAGGAACTTTGAAATTTTGTATCTTTTGCTTCGAGGGTGTGCATCCCGAAGAATAAAAATAGCAGTAAACCAATGAACGACTGTTTCATTATGTGAGAATTAAACTATAAAGTAGAAATTTAATTTTAATAATATCACAAAGATAAGTTTTGCATTTTAACCCATCTTGCAGCTTTCCACTCTAAAAGGTTAAATTACAATTAAAAATGAAGTTATAATATGAGATATTCTACTATTATTAGTAGATTTTAGTTGAATCAATTATGTAACTAGTTGAATTTCAGAACTGGCATATTTTTCAAG
>CAMDNO010000253.1 GCA_945902955.1 Porphyromonas cangingivalis | reverse complement strand
ACAATGTGTTTTATTTTATCGGAAAAGCTCAGGTTCTCGAGTTGAGTTGTATCAAAAACGCGCTGAAAAAGCAATTTAAACTTACTCTCGAAGATTGAATTGAAAAGATTTTCTTTTGTTCGGAAATAATAATGTATCAATGCCTGATTACAGCCTACCGACTTTGCAATTTGCGTAGTAGATGTGGCTGCGAATCCACGTTCAAGAAACATTTGTTCGGCAGTTTCGAGAATGGTTAGTTCCATCGATTTTTCGGAGTTAATATCCATATTTAATAAATTAGTTTAATAGGTCTATTAATAATGTGCAAAGTAAAACATTTGTTTTGAAATAACAAGGTTAAATATGATTAAATTTGATAGTTGAAAATTGAGTATAGAATAAGAACAGTAAGCATTTGTGCGATAACTTAATTGCAATCTTTAAATTATTAGAAGTTTAGCTTAAAAAATCACTATGATAAATGTAATAATTGTATTAGTTCGTATTAGGGTTGGTGTATATTGAAAGTTCAGTTTGTTATCGGTGTCATATCATTTGCATTTCGAAAAATTAGTGCTATACATCAATATATTTTTGTAACTTTGTAACTCCAAAATACACAAATTATGGCAAAAAAAATTCCTTACGGCATTAGTGATTACGCCGAAATAATGAAAAGTAACTTTTACTATGTAGATAAAACAAGTTTTATCGAACAAGTAGAAGCATCTCCACGTTTTTTGTTTCTTATTCGTCCACGAAGGTTTGGTAAATCACTGTGGCTGAATTTAATGAAAGCTTATTATGATGTAAACAGGGCAAGCGATTTTGATTTGCTTTTTGGGCAAACATACATTGGTAAAAACCCATCCGATGAACGTAATAAATACTTAAACCTGAGTTTTAATTTCTCTGGCGTAAATCCTGATATTGACAAATTAGATGCTTCGTTCGAAGCACATTGCTCACAATGTTTCGATTCCTTCAATTGGGCGTATGCTGCTCTTTTAGGCAGTGAGTATTTGACAGAATATCAGAAGTGTGAAACTACGGGTGCTCGACTCGACTTGATAACTCGGTATTGTCAACAAAAAAATCTTTCCATTTATCTTTTTATTGACGAATACGATAACTTTGCTAATACAATACTAAGTAAATATGGCAATGAAAGCTATCAAAAATTAACACACGGCGAGGGATTTTTTCGGTACTTTTTTAATACAATTAAATTAGCTACCACCGATATTGGAGCATCTGTAAAAAAGATATTTATCACGGGCGTATCACCTGTAACCTTAGATGATGTAACGAGTGGATTTAATATTGCTGATAATATTTGCAAAAATCCAAGATTTAATGCAATTATCGGTTTTACTGAAGAGGAGGTAATAATCTTGCTTAATTATTACAAAAGCGAAGGGTTAATCAATGAACCTATCGAAAACTTGCTGCAAGTGATGCGCGAGTGGTATAATAATTATTGCTTTGCCGAAGAAAAAGTGAACCAAAAAATTTATAACTCCGACATGGTGTTGTATTTTGTAAAAAACTACCTCGAAGCTGGAGTTATTCCTAAAGATTTAATCGACAACAATATCCGCATCGATTATAGCAAATTGCGCCACCTAATTATTTTGGATAAAAAGGTAAACGGCAATTTCTCAACCATCAAAAAAATAGCCGAAGAAGGTGAAATTCGTGCCAATATAGTAACTTCTTTTCCTGCCGAAAAGCTTGCTGCCCGCGAGAATTTCGTTTCGCTACTTTATTATTTCGGAATACTCACTATCGATAGAGTAGAAGATGACCAAATAGTATTAGCTGTGCCCAACTTAGCTATTCGGACAGTGATGTTTTCGTATTTAGTAGAGGGTTTTAGCGAAGCTGAAATATTCAACTTGGAAAATATGGCACTTTCCGAAATGGCACATAAAATGGCATACAAAGGCGAATGGAAACCTTTTTTCAATTACTTTGCAGAGCAGATAAACAAACAAACTTCCGTGCGCGACTTTATCGATGGCGAAAAAACGGTTCAAATGTTTCACTTGGTATATCTCAATAGCACGAACTATTTTACAGTACACTCCGAAGCCGAAATGGGCAAAGGTTTTGTGGACCTTTGGTTGCAGCCCAATTTTATAGTGCGCCCCAACATGAAGCATTGCTACATTGTGGAACTTAAATACGTAGCCCGCAGCTCCGAAGCAGATGCTAAAAACCCGGCTTCGACACTGATACAACAACTAACAGCCGACGCCAATGCACAGCTTCAGCGCTATGCTGCCGACTCACGCATAGTGGCTTCGGTAGGTACTACCACACTACATTTGCTACGAGTTATTTACTGTGGATGGGAAATGGTGAGCTGCGAAGAGCTCATGTTTTAATATGCACCTTTAGCTTTGGGGAAAATGGAATTCCAGATTTTTTCCAAAAAAAGTGTTACCTTTGCAAGACTAAAAAAATAAACTTATGAACGTAATACCTACTACAATCCCCGATGTGAAAATTATTGAGCCACGTGTATTCGAAGATGCACGCGGCTATTTTTTTGAATCTTTTTCGCAAAAAGTGTTTAACGAAAAAGTGGCCGACAATGTATTTGTGCAAGATAACGAATCGCGCTCTACCTACGGTGTGCTACGTGGTTTGCACTTCCAGAAACCTCCAATGGCGCAAGCCAAGCTGGTACGAGTTCTCGAAGGCGCTGTGCTCGATGTTGCTGTGGATATACGCCGTGGCTCACCTACCTACGGACAGCAAGTAAGCGTAGAGCTTAGTGCCGAAAACAAACGTCAGTTATTTATTCCACGTGGTTTTGCACATGGCTTTGTGGTACTTACACCCACCGTAGTTTTTCAGTACAAATGCGACAACTACTACTCACCAGCTCACGAAGGCGGAATTGCCTGGAACGACCCCAACCTCAATATCGATTGGCAAGTACCGGCCGAAGAGGTGGTGTTGTCGGAAAAAGATAAGAATAATACAGCTTTTAAAGAGTTTAAATCTGAATTTTAACAATAAAGACACATTGCCTGAAATTATCACTGGGATTTGTAATTTATTTTATAATTTTGTACTACTTTATTTCAATATCCTGCAAAATACAAATACGTTAATTGAATTGGAGATTGAATTATGACAGAAATTATTTTGCAAAAATCTTCCGCTTTATACTTTGAATAAAAAGGATTTTGTTTTTGTTAAAGCAATCAAATTAGTTGATTGATAGAATTAAATTCTATAATCCGGGTAAATTGTATGGTGGAATTACGATTGACGATTTATTATCTGGAAATTACACTTCCAAGTCGCGCAATAAATTAGTTGCTAAGATTTTTAAAGAAGCTAGGTTAATTGAACGCTATGGCTCTGGAATAATGCGTGTCAGGCAGATATGTAAAGACTACGGAGTAATTGAGCCTCAGTTTTGTGAAATTTCCAATGTGTTTTTTTTCCTATTCACCTACACAAAGCAAAAAGTTTCGACAAATTTGCTAACCACTCACGCGCATCATTTACGTTTCTCACTTGGTGAGAGTAACCAACTAAAGTTGTGTTTTACGTTTCATAAACTTTTTTTTTCTAAAAATACTATCTTTGCAACCCGTATAACGAATGATGGCGTCTTTCAAAAAGGCACCCTCGATTGAATAGTACGGTAATTATTGCAAATTATTTTTGTAACTTTGCCAAATCACAAAATGCACAAACCATGGCAAAAAGAATTCCTTACGGCATAAGCGATTACGCCGAAATAATGAAAAGTAACTTTTACTATGTAGATAAAACAAGTTTTATCGAACATGTAGAAGCATCTCCACGTTTTTTGTTTCTTATTCGTCCACGAAGGTTTGGTAAATCGCTATGGTTGAACATGATGATGACTTACTACGATATACTCGAAGCTAAAAATTTTGAAGTTAATTTTGGTCAAACCTATATAGGGCAGCATCCTACCGAAGAGAAAAATAGCTATTTGATTCTTAATTTCAATTTTTCGGGAGTGAATCCCGATTTGAAAGAGGTGAAATTGTCTTTTGAAAAACATTGCAACAAATCGTTCGATAATTTCAATGCAGCTTATAGTTCGCTTTTAGGTGAAGAGTATATTGCAAATTATCCCAAAGACGATTTAGCCGAATCTAAAATTGAATATATTGTGAATGGTTGTCAAAAGAAAAATCTTCCCATTTACCTCTTTATCGACGAATACGACAACTTTACGAATACCATATTAAGTCAGCATGGCAACCAAACTTACGCCGACATTACGCACGGTAATGGATTTTTACGCTTGTTTTTTAATAAACTAAAATTAGCAACAACAGCCAAAAATGCATCATTAAAAAAGATTTTTATCACCGGCGTATCACCCGTAACCTTAGATGATGT
>CAMDNO010000252.1 GCA_945902955.1 Porphyromonas cangingivalis | reverse complement strand
AATTATTTAGCGTCGATGACCTATCATTACAACCAAAAATATGCGTTTTCGATTGATGGTACATATCCCTGGTGTGGCAATGGTATTTGCGCAAAACCGTCTGTGTATGGCACTTTCGATGCTGCTGACACCCGTCGGAAATCGCTGCTTGTAGGTGACCAACTAAGCAAAGCAACCGGCGAAGTAATTATGATGGACAATGGAAGCCCACTGAGTTATACAGTTGATATTGGCGACTATACCAAGGCTTTGCAAAATGAAGGAGCGCGATTACATAAATACCAATGGCGTGCCGACGATAAATGGGAACGCGACAACGACCTTGTGCTGATGCGTTATGCCGAAGTAATTATGATGAAAGCTGAAGCGAATTACCGTCAGGGCTTTTCCACCACCGCTGCAAATTTAGTGAATCAGTTGCGCAAAAGAGCCGGTTTAGGCGATATTTCGAATCTCGATGATGCTTCGTTGGAAACAGAATGGTTGCACGAGTTTATTTTTGAAGGATTGCGCCGAAACACCAACATCCGCTTCGGAACATTTTTTAATTCGGGCTGGAACAAAAGTGTTACACCGGCTTATCGTGGGGTTTTCCCAATTCCTCAATCAGTGTTGGATTTAAATAAAAACTTAATTCAAAATACAGGATATTAATCATGCATAAATTAATTTATAAAGTTCTTTTGGTAGGTTTATCGATGGCATTTTTCAATGCTTGTAAAACTGATGACAATACCATATATACCGTAACACCCATTGCTCCGGTAGCTGTTGCTAAGTCCAATTCTATGAAATTGTACGTTCACTACATGCCATGGTTCGAAACCAAAGCCAGCAATGGTGGTACGTGGGGTTCGCACTGGAAAATGAGCCGTTGTAACCCCGACAGCATCGATGCTTCCGGAAGGCGCAATATTGCATCGCATTACTATCCGCTTGTTGGACCGTATGCTTCGGGCGATTCCGATTTGATTGAATATCATTTACTTCTGATGAAATATTCAGGTATAGATGGTTTGCTAATAGACTGGTATGGCTCGTACAATGTGTACGATACCTACAATCTGACTCGTAACTCCAATGCTATTATAGATGCCTGCAAAAAAGTAGGACTTGATTTTGCCATTATTTACGAAGATCGCACTATTCCGAACGTGATGCAAAACACAGGGAATAAAGATACGGTTGAACTGGCAGTTGCTGACATGGCTTTTATTCTGAACAGTTACATGAAACGCAGCAATTACATTAAAGTTAATAATGCACCGCTATTGGGAGTTTTTGGTCCCGATTTTATTAATAAGCCGGCGCAGTGGACTGATATTTTAAGCATCTATCCTCAAAAGCCACATTTTATGATACCTTATGGCGAACATTTTGCCGGAAATAATTTTAATTACTTTTATCCGAAAACGGGAGCTCAAAATGTGAATTCGGTTTACCTCTGGCCTTGGGGAGCATGGTGGGACAACGATAATACAATCGATAAAAACGACCACGGAAATGATATTAACCGCACAAAAAGGGTGTGGGATTATCTGAAAACCAACAATATTGATGTGTTTGCAGGAGCATGGCCGGGATTTCATTCGTATTACTTTCAGGGCGATGGTCGCGACAGCCTGTTTTTTTTAGATTACCGTAAAGGAGAACTCTGGAACGATATGCTGAATCTGGCAAAAGAGCAAAATGCACAACAATTGCAGCTGATAACCTGGAACGATTTTGGCGAAGGAACCATGATTGAACCAACCCGCGAATTTGGTTATTCGTATCTTACTTCGCTGCAATCATTTGCTGGCACATCTACCTCAACATCGGATTTAGAAAAAATTTACGATTTATACAATTTACGCAAGGAATTCAGAAACGATGCCGAAAAACAGGCAAAGCTAAGTCAGGCTTTTTATTATTTTGCTTCCATGCAGTCGCAAAAAGCCATTGAACTGGTAAATCAGGTTAAATAATTAAACACAAGATGAGTATGAGTAATTTAAAAGTAGCAGTTGGCCTGATATGTATGGCAATTCTTACTATTTCGTGTGCTGAAAAATGCGAAGTGAATGTAATGTCGCCCGATGGAAGCATCCGCATTGAAGCTGGTGTGGAAGATGGGAAACCGTTTTACTCAGTTGCCAAAGACAAAGCCGTTATTATCGAAAAGTCGTATCTCGGTTTTTTACTCCGAAACAACGATATTTTTTACAGCGATTTTGAATTAATCGACACCAAATTTCGTTCAGTATCCAACGAATGGGAACAACCCTGGGGCGAAGACCGTGTGGTGCAAAATACTTTTAACGAAACCGTGCTTCTATTGCAGCAAAAAACGGGTACTAAACGAAAATTAAATATTGTTTTCCGTGCCTTCGACGATGGCATTGGCTTTCGGTATGAATTTCCGGAACAGGAAAACCTGAGAGACCTTATTATAATGGACGAAATTACCGAATTTGCTGTGGTTGGCAATCCGCAATCATGGTCAATTCCTACCAATCGGACCAATTATTTCGAAAACCTGTATACCAAAAAACAACTTACTGATTTGGATACTGTTAGCACACCGCTCACCATGCAGTGCAGCGACAGCCTGTATCTTAGTATTCACGAGGCCAATCTGACTGAATACGGCTCACTCAATCTGACTCCATTAAATAATTCGTCAACATTAAAGACCGACATTACACCATGGGCATCAGGCGAAAAGGTTTTTGCTAAAGCGCCGTTTGTAAGTCCGTGGCGCACCATTATTATTGCGCGTAAAGCTGGCGATTTAATGCTTTCGCGCCTAATGCTTAACCTCAACGAACCATCGAAAATTACCGACACATCGTGGATAAAACCCGGACGATACATTGGAATTTGGTGGGGAATGCATCTGGAAAAATACACTTGGGGACAAGGGCCAAAACATGGCGCAACAACCGAAAATACCATGCGTTATCTCGACTTTGCTGCTAAACACGGCTTTGCAGGTGTATTGGTCGAAGGTTGGAACGAAGGCTGGGACGGCGACTGGGTAACCAATGGCGATAAGTTTAAATTCACAAAACCCTATCCCGATTTCGATATAAAAAAGATTACGGATTATGCCGCCAAACTGAACGTGAAACTGATTGGACATCACGAAACAGGAGGTTCAACCAAAAACTACGAAGGACAAATGGATAGCGCTTTTGCTTTTTGCAATAAATACGGCATAGAGGCAGTTAAAACAGGTTATGTGAGTCCGCAGCTCGACAAAAAAGAACGTGCAGGAAGTCAGTATGGCGTGCGTCATTACCGCAAAGTGTTCGAAACGGCAGCCCGTTACAAAATAATGATTGACAACCACGAGCCGGTTATGCCTACCGGATTGCAGCGCACGTATCCCAATTTTATGACGCAGGAAGGTGTACGCGGACAAGAGTACGATGCATGGTCGCCCGATGGTGGAAATCCGCCTTCGCACACCACCATTATTCCATTTACACGCGGACTGGCCGGCCCGATGGATTTTACACCCGGAACATTTAACTTCAGCAATCCGGCTAAGCCCGGCACACGCGTTCAAACCACACTTGCCAAACAGTTGGCATTGGCAGTTATTCTTTACAGTCCGCTGCAAATGGCTTCGGATATGATTGAGAATTACGAAAATAATCCCGCATTTGCATTCATCACTTCGTGCCCTACTACTTGGGAAAAAACGGTAGTTCCCGATGCAAAAATTGGTGAATATGTAGTTGTAGCGCGTAAAGACCGCAAGTCCGAAAATTGGTTTCTGGGAGGTATTACCAACGAAAACAGTCGGGAGATGACACTTAAGATGGACTTTTTACAGCCCGAAACCAACTACAAAGCTGTAATTTACAAAGATGGAGTAGGCGCAAATTATAAAAATAATCCAACTCCGATAGCTATTGAAACGGTAAAAGTAACTTCGACGTCAACAATGAAGTTGAGTTTAGCAACGAGTGGTGGAGTTGCCATTGCGTTTTTTAAAATATAAAAAGTATAAAGCCACATATTATTATCCTTAAAAGCAGCTCACATCAATAGAAGTGAGCTGTTTTTAGGTTTAGCGATATTTTTTTGATAAAAAAGCCCTAAGTTTATTGGATTGAAAAAAAATCAACTATTTTTGCTGAATATAAATCACAATTCATTTTTCGATACAAAAGCTGAAAATCTAATGTTATGAACAAAGCTGTTTTTTTTATTTTTAGTTGGCTTGTTTTTGCGTTTTCAATACAATCCCAAAATTTAGATTCTGCTTTAACTGTGCTCGATACCTACCTCGACGATTCGGAGCATTATATTAAAGAAAAGGAATCCAAAATTAGTTCGTTGCATATATCTGTCACAAAGCATTTTTCGCAACCGGATAAGCTTATTCAGAATTATACAGCACTTTACGACGAATATAAGTCGTACAAATACGATTCGGCTTTTTATTATGCCTCTAAGACACAAGAAATTGCTGCCATTTCGGGCGATGTTAATGAGTTAGCAAAGTCATCGCTTCGTCTTATGTTTTGCTATCTTTCCTCCGGTTTATTCAAAGAGTCATTCGATTTATCTAAGGAAATTGATATTTC
>CAMDNO010000251.1 GCA_945902955.1 Porphyromonas cangingivalis | reverse complement strand
GCCTTGCATGGTTTTGTAACGACAAAAAACATCTTTGATGGTACGCCCCATTACATGGTGTATTCCTGGTAACCCATTGGCCGAAGGTGGACCTTCATAAAACACATAAGATGGTTTTCCCTCACGAGTTTCTATGCTTTTATGGAAGATGTTTAGCTCTTTCCAACGGCTCAACATGTTTTTATTTACCTCGGAAAGACTGAGACCAGAATATTCTTTAAACTTTGTCATATACGATTTGTGCGATTTTAATCGATTTTGAACGAATTTTTTCGATATGCCATTAATGTGTTATACATTAATTAGCTAATGAACTAATTAACCAATTTAGGGCTGCAAAATTACAAAAATAATCTGATTTTAGAAAGGTTATTCTTATCTATTTCGTGGCTTATTTGAGTTCTATCTAATTGATTTTTAGCTTTTATAGATATAAATAAAAAAGGATGCCTTGTGAGCATCCTTTTTTTTGAAAATAGTTTGAATGGTTTATTCTTTCACAGCTGGTTTATTCGCTGTGTAAACAATTTTCAATGCATAAGCTCTACGTAACGATTGCTTTATGTCATTAACAACACCCATTTTTGTGTCTTTATCGGCTTTAATTGATACTGTCATCATGCTCTGGTCGTTTTCGTTCATAGCACTACGTTCACTAATAATAAAACTCTCAAGTTCGGAAATATCAGCAAAAGCATCACCTAACTGTATACGTGTTTCACTACCAAACGATTTTGTATAAACTTGCATTGGTTTACCTACATATATGTAGCGGGTAAGTGATTTGTTTTCTAACTTTTGTACTTCCGATGCAGAAGGCGGCGCAACTCGAACTTTGAATGTTACTTCTTTCATGGTTGTTACTGCCATAAAGAAGAAAAGTAACATAAAAATAATGTCGGGCAATGATGATGTAGCCAGCGCTGGCGTTTCTCTTTCTTTGTCTTTTCTAATTTGTGCCATTATTTTTTTCCTCCTGCGTAATTTTTAGGTTCAGCCTCCGAAATTTTTTGTGGATAAACACTTTGAACTGCATTCTTTTGTTCCTCATCCAATTCTGTAAAGCTTTTACCAAATTTTTCTTTCGAAAGCTCTTCGCGTAATTCATTATAAGCTGCAACTAATTCGTTTTGAACTTCGATGTAAGCTTGATATTGCGTGTCAACATCATTTTGTAATGATACTACGTGGTCTTTTGTAATTTCTATTTCTCCAAATAATGGAATATTTACTTTCACTTTTACAGGAAGTTTTTCATCGTTATTTGGATTTTGTATAAATTCTTTGGCTTTGGCTCGTAATTCTTTTACACTTAATTCTTCTCCTTGAACTAAAAGTTGATTTTGACTGTTGATTTTAACAATAAATATATTACGTTTGTTAATATCTACAGGTGGTACAACTTGATCTTTAAGCAAAGGTTGCGGTAGTCGACGCGACAGACCGGTACTTGTGCTCATCGATGTGGTAACAAGAAAGAAAATTAAAAGTAAAAACGCGATGTCTGCCATCGAACTCGAGTTTACCTCGCTGGTTTTTCTTTTTTTTCCCATGATTTAATTAAACTGGATAATGAGTAATTAGATACCCGTTCTTATTTTATTTTTCTATAAACACCCGAACCAACAATAGTTAGCCCAAGTCCAATAAACAAAGCGTAAATAGAGAATATCAACATGTCAGAAAATTTAGCCCAAAAGCCCTGATTGTCAGTTCCTTCGTATCCAATGATCGACATTTTTTCACCACTTCCTAAAAACCAAGATATTACGAAAACTACCGCAAATAAAACCAATGGAATCAGCGTTTTAATGGCAGCAGCAGGGTTTTCAATAAGGTTTTTTACAAATCCTACAATTGTTAGTAGTATTGTTATTCCTAAAGTTAGTATTAACAAGAAATAAGACCAATATAACAATGAGTCTGTAAATTTTGGAACTGTAAGCGCATCTTCGCCTACCATTATGGAATCTGCATTACCACCAACGTACATTAGTACCACCAATACGACAGATACTAAGCCAAGAAGTAATACTGAAATTCCGGAAATTCTTTCTACAATTTTAGACATATCTATATTTGTTTACTGATTGATATTATTTTTTCTGATGTTTTACAATGATGTCAAGCAAAGATATAGAAGAGTCTTCCATTTCGTTTGTCATTGATTCAATCAAAGTAAGAATGTAATTGAAAAATACTTGTAGAATCATAGCTACAATAAGACCAAATACAGTTGTTAAAAGTGCTACTTTCATACCACCAGCTACTACGGTTGCTGAGATATCACCTACTTGTTGAATTTTATCAAAAGCCTGAATCATACCTACTACAGTTCCCAAGAATCCTAATGAAGGAGCAAGTGTGATAAATAAAGATACCCAAGTAAGATTTTTTTCTAATAAACCTAATTGTACGCCACCATAAGAAGCTACTGATTTTTCTACTACATCAAGACCTTCGTCGTAACGAGATAATCCTTGGTAGAAAATAGATGCAACCGGACCGCGAGTGTTGCGACATACTTCTAATGCTGCTTCTACACCACCAGCATTCCATGCTTCGTCGATGTTAGTTAATAATTTTTTTGTGTTGGTCGACGACAAACTTAAATAAAGAATACGTTCGATACAAAGTGCCAAACCTACAATTAAACAGAAAGCGATAGGAGCCATCCAGCCTGCACCACCTTCAATAAATTTTTGTTTTAAGCTCTTGTGCATACCACCTTCTTCAACTACTGCGGCAGCCTCTGTTACCTGAGTTGAATCCGAAACGGCTGAATCAGCCACTGCTGTTGTTGGTGCAGTTGCAGTAGAATCCTGTGCTACCGCTGTCATTGTGCTTCCAAAGCTGAAAATTGCTACGATTGATAAGATTGCAAATACCTTTTTCATTTTACTTTTTTTTTTGAGTTGTAAATTGTTGAATTTATTTTTGTTTTAATTTTAATTTTGTCGTTTTTTTAGTTGCGGAGAAGAAGAGATTCGAACTCTCGATACCCTTTAGGGGTATACACGCTTTCCAGGCGTGCCTCTTCAACCACTCGAGCACCTCTCCAAAACGGGGCGAAGATAAGAAAAATTTATGAATTACAATATATAAAAATCATTTTATGTGTAACAATTTTTTCTTATTGTCGTTTTTGAGCCTTTTGGGGCTGTTTTTTAGTTTATTTTAAATAGTTTTGAACTGTTTTGAGTTGTAATTTCTGACACCTTTTCGATACTTAACTCATAAATATCTGCTATTTTTTTGCAAATTAAACCCAAATAGGCACTTTCATTTCGCTTACCTCGATGCGGATTTGGAGTTAAGTATGGAGAATCTGTTTCTAAAATGATATTTCGAATGTCAATTTTTGATAGAATTTCGGCTAAACCTGAGTTTTTAAAAGTAACAATTCCATTAATTCCCAATAAAAAATCGCCCATTTCGAGCATTTGTTCAGCCTCTTCAACTGTTCCGCCAAAACTGTGAAATACTCCTCTCAATCCTTTGTTTTTAAATGGTTGCAAAGCATTCATTGTTTCTTGAAACGAATTGCGCGTATGTATAATAATTGGTAATTTATAAAATAATGCCCATTCTATTTGTTGTTGAAAAGCAATAATCTGTTCTTGTAAAAATGTTTTATCCCAATATAAATCAATGCCAATTTCGCCAACGGCTATATATTTTCTACGTTCGAGTTCCGATTTAACTATGGCTAATTCGTCTTTGTAGTGTGCCTTAACGCTTGTTGGATGCAAGCCTATAGCCGCTGAACAATAATCGGGATAGATTGCTTCTAAAGCCAACATGCGAGGTAAGGATTCACTATCTATATTTGGCAAAATGATGTGTTTTACCCCTGCAGCTTTCGAACGCTGAATTGCTTCGGCAATATCAGCATCAAACTCTTCGGCATAAATATGTGAATGCGTATCTATCAAGATATTTACAATTTAGTCATTTACAATTTACCATTTAATATTCCCATTAACCAACAAGTCAAATTCTTAAAATAGTAAATGGTAAATAATTGAATGGTCAATTCTTTATCATTCCCACTCAATGGTTGCAGGTGGTTTCGAACTTATATCGTATACCACGCGGTTAACGCCTTTTACCTTGTTGATAATTTCGTTGGACATTTTTGCCAAAAACTCATAAGGCAGTTGTGCCCAATCGGCAGTCATGGCATCGGTGGAAGTTACTGCACGAAGTGCAACGGCATTTTCATAAGTCCTTTCGTCGCCCATTACGCCTACCGATTGTACAGGAAGTAAAATAACACCTGCTTGCCAAACTTTATCGTATAAATTCCATTCGCGCAAGCCACTGATAAAAATATCGTCGGCTTCTTGTAGGATGCGAACTTTATCAGGCGTAATATCGCCCAAAATGCGAACAGCTAATCCGGGACCGGGGAAAGGTTGACGTTTAATAAGATGATGCATCATGCCCATTTCGGTTCCCACTTTACGAACTTCATCTTTAAATAATAGTCGCAATGGTTCGCACAATTTCAGATTCATTTTTTCGGGCAGTCCGCCTACATTGTGGTGCGATTTAATCACTGTTCCGGTAATCGAAAGCGATTC
>CAMDNO010000250.1 GCA_945902955.1 Porphyromonas cangingivalis | reverse complement strand
TGCTGCTTAAAACAAAAAACAATAATGCTAAGGAAGCGAATTTCAAAATTGATTTTTTTTGATTTGAATATTTAATTTGACTTTTAAAATAGAATAAATGAAATCGCCTTAAAAGTGGAATCGGGGAGTAATGTTGTTTTGTCATAATGGATTGTTTTTTCTTGATTGTATTTTGTTATCTGTTGAGTTATTTTTGTATTAAAAAATTACTGAGCAGTCTTTTTTTTTAATATATGCATTCTCGTAATTTTATAAATTCACATTAATTGTAATTATTACAAAAATACAATATTATTAACGAGAAAGTAAAATAATTGTTCATTCTACTTATTTTGAGCTTTTAGCTTCAGACAATTAATATACAGGACAAAGAACGAGTTTTTATTATCACAAAAAAATAACTTGTTAACGTTTTGCTAACAAAAAAGAGTGATTTTTTTTATAGCTTATGGTTGAAACCCCATGCTCGCAAAATCGGTCGTCGCGATGCGATTTATTGAGAAAGAGAGGCGAAGCTGGTTTACAAGTGGCAATGATTTTTAAATTCTACTTAACTTATGTGCCTATTGTGGTTTAATTTTTTCTTTACATTGTCATAAAAAAAGAGGACATTCAAGCTTAACCACTCAAATGTCCTCTTCTCAATCATAAAAATCAACGAACAAATACTTTTTGAACTTCGTTGTTCACTTTCACTATATAAATGCCTTTGGCAAAACTCTTGTTAATCAGTCCGTTGGTTATTTTGCCAGCAAATAGTTGTTGCCCCAATTGATTGTAAACCGTAACTTGCGCATTTTCGGCTCCCGAAATTACAATTTTTTGGTTGGCAGAATAAATCTGTACATTATGCTTATTTCCATTGCCAATAGCAGTTGTAGTTCCATTATTGTCCACGCCGCTTGTCCATTCGTACGCGCCCATGTCGATAGTGGTATTTTGAATGCGGGTTTCATTTCGGATGTCTTTCGAATCAAAACTGTATGCGTTCGAACCTGTATTCACACAAGGCGAATTGCCATAAAGACTGTACGGGTGAGTTGCATTTGTTGTTGCTCCTACAAATTTTGGATTCGAAATGATGTTTCCACTACCTGTTGTAACTGTTATTGCACTCAAATTTCCGATACACGAATTGTAGGCTTTTGCTAAGGTAGAAGACGGACTTACATCTGTAGCGGCAGTGCCTGTATTTCCATGTATGATCGTGTTATACACATTTGCAACACCTCCATAAATTCCCAAACCTCCTAATCCATCGTCAAAGGTAGAAGCACCATTATTATTGGTTACCGTACAGTTTACCAAATTGAGTACATCGTTTTGATTATCCGTTTCTGCACTGTATTGAACGATACCACCCGTACCTTCCGATGCATCCGATACGTTATCGGCCACAACACAATTTACCATAGTTAGGTTTCCATTGTTCCATACACCGCCGGCATACGCCACATCGTCGTATCCATTTTGAATTTTTAAATACTCCAAGCGAGCTACAACGGCATCGCCAATTTGCATCACCCTGGAAGTAGTACTTCCATCCAAAATAATACCACCCGCAGCACCAATGATAGTAAGGTTTTTATCTACCACTACCGGACTTGTAAGCATTATTTTATTACCACCCATGGCTGTTACATCAAACGTAATAAAGTCGCCCGCTTCGGCATTGGCAATCCGATTTTTTAATGTTCCGCTTGTAGCTTCACTTTCCAGCGCACTTGTTACCGTATAAGTTGTGGCTTCCAAACCTCCCGAGAATTGCGAAAAACTGCTCAATCCACTAACAGTAATTTTACCCCACACGCCATCGGTTTGTCGGTTTACAATGGTGCCGCCCAAGGTGGTTACATCTGCCCATGCTTTTGTGGCATCATTTCTTTTCAGCACTTTAAATTTAGCCCATTGCGCTTGCGTTAAATTCAGCGAAGAAAAATCGAGCGTAATAGTATAAACTCCGGGTACGGGGCTGTACGATTGAATTGTAAAATACATATTTACTACGCCTTTTATATTTGGTAATCCTGAAAAATTAGCCTCTGGTGCCGATTCTGTTTTACTTACCATCAACGATGTTCCTGTTGTACCATTATCAAAATTAATGTTTACACCAGCAGCAGGAAAGTTGGCAGCTGTTGTTTGTCCGGCAGAAGCAGTTAATGTTTGGCTGTTGCTACTGCTTAAATGGGTATTGCCAACAAGTGGAGCGGTGGTGAGGTATTTAGTTGTAGTCGAACTTCCATTGTAGGCATAGATGGTATAAAAATAACTACCTGCCGTACTGTTCAATTCTGTTACGGTAGTATCAGCTCCTGCGTACACAATTTGGTCTGTACCTTGCGCTCCAATAGCATATTCGGTTCCGTCTGCCGGCACAAAAGTGGGTGCGGAAGCCGATTTTCGAACCACAAGATATTTCTCGGCGGTGGCAGAAGCGTTATATTTAAGCACAATATTGTAGGGGTTGGTTCCAGAGGTAGAGAAAAGCAATTTGGTAGGTTGAGCTGTGGGAGCTATTACTGTTGGTACAGAACCCCAGGTCATTACTCTGTTGCCAGTTCCGGTGTTTGCAACAGCCACAAACATACCATTGCCATAAGTTATGTTAGCCCAATTATTATCTGCCGCAGAAGTCATATAAGACCAAGTTATACCATCGGGGCTTGTCATTACACGGTTGCCTGTACCATTGACAGAAACTGCTACAAACAAACCATTGCCGTAGGTAATACTTCGCCATTGACCATTAGGCGCAGTTCGGGGTGTCCATGTGATACCATCGGGACTGGTCATTACTCGGCTGTTTGAACTATATTGAGAAACTGCAATAAATAATCCATTGCTATAGGTTATTCCATTCCAGTAACTACTTGTTCCAGATGTTTGAGATGTCCAATTGATACCATCGGTGCTGGTCATTACTCTTTTGTTATTGTCAAGATTATTAGCAGCTACTGCTACAAATAGGCCATTACCGTAGGTTACACTGCTCAACATAATATAATCCTCAGAAGTTCGGGAAGTCCAGTTAATGCCATCAGGGCTGGTCATTACGCGGGTTCCATAGAGAGAACTCGATACAGCTACAAATAGTCCATTAGCGTAAGTTACACTAGACCAATTTTTATCTTCTGCCGAAGTTCGGGAAGTCCAGTTAATGCCATCAGGGCTAGTCATTACTCGGTTGCCTGTACCATCAGCAGCAACTGCAACGAATAAACCATTGCCGAAAGTTACACTATTCCACATATTATCAGATGCGGAACTTCGTGATGTCCAAGTGATACCATCGGGGCTTGTCATTACTCGGTTTCCTGTACCTGTGCTGGCTACGGCCACAAAAAGTCCATTTCCGTAAGTTACACTCGTCCAATCATTATCTGCTGCAGAAGTGCGGGAAACCCAAATGTTTTCTGCTTGTGCTGCTAAAGTCGAAAAAAACAACAGCAAAACTAGCGCTGTTTTCATAAATGAGAATCGCCTCAAAAGAGGAGTCGAGGAGTAAAGTTGCTTTGTCATAAGGATAAGAATTAGAGATGAATAATTTAGTAACAATTTATAAAATATGATTATCAGGAATAAAAAGCCTGACATTTAATTTCAGGCCACAAAGAAAGCGCATCTTTCATCATAAAAAAATAGCTTGTTAACGTTTTGCTAACAAAAAAGAGTGATTTTTTTTGAAATGATAAATAATGGTAGTGAAATTGAAATTTTGAACCACACATTAGCTAAAAATGAAAATTGAACCACAATAGGCACATTAGCTAAAAAAGAAATATTAAACCACAATAGACACATTAGCTAAAAATGAAATATTAAACCACAATAGACACATTAGCTAAAAATGAAAAATTGAGATATTACATTTTAGTAAAGTACAACTATGTGCCTATTGTGGTTTAATATTTTTTAAAAAGCATGGGGTTGAAACCCCACGCTATGTCAAATCGGTCGTCGCTACACGACTTGAAGAGCGATGGTGATATTTCTCTACAAGTGGCATCTGGAACATCCCGCCTTAGACCGCATGGGGTTGAAACCCCATGCTATGTCAAATCGGTCGTCGCCATGCGACTTGAAGAGCGATGGTGGTTTCTCTACAAGTGGCATAGCCACGACCGATTTCCTTGCTTAGGGTTTCAACCCTATGCAATGTTTTAGGATTTCAACCATAAGCAATTTGTGATGAAAAATCAACGCACAAATACTTTTTGAACTTCGTTGTTCACTTTCACTATATAAATCCCTTTAGCAAAACTCTTGTTAATCATTCCGTTGGTTACTTTGCCAGCAAATAATTGTTGTCCTAAATGGTTATACACAGCTACTTGAGCATCATCTGCTCCCACAACTACAATTTTTTGGTTGACAGAATACAACTGTATTTTACTTGTGTTTCCAGTGTCAATAGTTGTACTTAAGCCGTTCGAATCAACGCCACTTGTCCATTCGTACGCACCCATGTCGATTGTCGTGTTTTGAATGCGCGATTGATTCCGAATGTCCATTAAATTAAAACTGTACATATTCGAACCTGTATTTTTGCAAGGCGAATTACCATAAAGGCTGTACGGGTGAGTTGCATTAAT
>CAMDNO010000249.1 GCA_945902955.1 Porphyromonas cangingivalis | reverse complement strand
CTCCTGTTTGGATAGCAAATAATGTAAATGAAAGTAACGATTATGTGTATTACGAAAACGAACAATTGGAAATTATTGATTTTAAATTAGATAATTTGAATTGGTTTGGGTTAAATATGCATAGAATGGTGCATGATAATATCCGTATTAGAGGTGCAAGAGTGGCGGCTCCTTTAGCGCAAGAAAACTCATACGTACTTAACGAATCAGTAGTTGTAGCTTATGGTAAACAAGAGAAAATGTCTGCTTCTGTCGCAATTACGAATGTAGACGTAGCCGACAAACAAAGCAAAACAGAGCAAAAACTCGATGTAAAACCCGTTCAAATCCGCACTAACTTCAACGAAACAGCCTTTTTCTATCCGCAATTACGCACCGATGCTCAGGGAAATATAAAATTCACGTTTACTGCTCCCGAAAGTTTGACGCGCTGGAATGTGAATATGCTAGCACATACAGCCGATTTGTATTTCGGACAAAAACAGGAACAGGTTGTAACTCAAAAAGACTTAATGGTGCAAATGAACTTACCGCGTTTTGTTCGCAGGTCGGATAAATTAACGTTAAGTGCAAATGTTATTAATCTAACAGATAAAGATTTAACAGCAAATGTAGTTTTTGAATTAATTGACCCTACAACGGAAAAAGTAATTATCATAAAAGATAATCTTGTTAAAAACATAAAACTGTCTGCAAACGAAACCAAAGCTATTTCATTTGAGGTTTCAGAATTTATGCCTTATGAACTCGTAATTTGCAAAATGGTAGCCACAACCGGAAATTTCAGCGATGGCGAACAAAAATACTTGCCTGTTTTACCCGATAAAGTGTTGGTAACCGAAAGTTTGCCTTTGACCATTCGAAATAACGAAACACGCACATTTACTTTCGAAAGTTTATTGAAAAATGCTTCGAAAGTAGATACTAAAAACCTGACTGTAGAATTTTCATCCAATCCGGCATGGTATGCGGTGCAGGCATTGCCCACACTTTCGGCACCTGAAAGCGAAAATGCATTGGACTATTTTACAGCTTATTACGCTAACACTTTGGCTGGTTTTATTGCTAATTCGAATCCTAAAATTGCCAAAGTATTCGACCAATGGAAAAATGCAAAAGGTAGCCGTGATGCGCTGATTTCTAATTTACAGAAGAACACCGAGTTGAAAAACATGTTGCTCGAAGAAACACCCTGGGTAATGGCGGCGCAGGACGAAACCGAACAAAAACGACAAATTGCATTACTGTTCGACCTCAATATGCAAAAAAATCAAGGACAACAATATTTGGATAAATTATTGAAACTTCAAACTCCAAATGGAGGTTTTACGTGGTACGAAGGAATGCCCGAAAGCAGGTATATTACACAGGAAATTTTGCTGAATCTTGCCCGATTAAATAAAATGACTAAAAGCAATCTGCTTACCTCTTACTCCTTACCTCTTACTTCTGCCTTAACTTATTTGGATTTGGAGATTGCGCGTGATTTTGCTGAATTGAAAAAATACAACAAAAACTACCTGAAACAAAATTGTGTAAGCAACATGCAATTGTTTTACTTGCATTTACGTTCGGAATATCCCGAAATTCCCGTACATGTTTCGGCGCAAGAGGCAGTGAAATTCTATACCGCTCAATCAGAAAAATACTGGACATCGTTTACACTTTATGGCAAAGCCATGATGGCAGTGCTAGCTTACCGAAACGGTAAAATGAAAACTGCCAATTTAATTCTAAAATCGCTTAAAGAAAATGCATTAAAAACAGATGAATTTGGAATGTATTGGGCACGAAACACTTCGGGTTATTATTGGAACGAACGCCCAATAGCTGTACAAGCTGCTATTATCGAGGCATTTACCGAAGTATCGAAAAACACAGCCGATATCGACGAAATGAAAATCTGGTTGCTCAAGCAAAAGCAAACGCAGCGTTGGGATTCGCCTTCGGCAACTGTAAATGCCATTTATGCGCTTTTATTACAGGGAAGCGATTGGTTGTCGAACGAAGGGAAAGTACAGATTAAATTAGGAAGAAAAACACTCGAACCAAGCTCAACCGAAGCCGGAACAGGTTATTTTAAAGAAACAATTCCGGCAAATGAAGTAAAAGCGGAAATGGGAAAAATTGAAATCGGGTGGGAGGTTGAAAACCGCCCTCACGATTTCAATTCTTCCCCAACCGTGAGGGCGGCAAATAGCCAACTGTCCAATACCCCAACCGTGTGGGCGGCGAATAGCCTCCCAACCAATTCATCCAAAACCGTGAGGTTGGTAAATAACCAACCACCCGGTTGGGGAGCTATGTATTGGCAATATTATCAGGATTTGGATAAAGTGGAAGCGCAAGGCAGTGCGTTGAAAATCACGAAAAAGTTATTTGTAAAATCACCAAATAGCAGCATGATTCCAATCGAACAAACCCAACTTAAAAAAGGCGACAAAGTAGTAACACGTTTAGTAATAACCACCGACCGCAATTTGGAATTTGTAGCTCTTAAAGACTTACGTGCTGCTTGTTTCGAACCAGTGGAACAACGCTCGGGCTATGTTTGGTGCGAAGGAACAGGTTATTATCAGACAACGAAAGATGCTTCTACGCAATTCTTTTTCAATTATTTGCCAAAAGGCACATACGTTTTTGAATACGAACTTTGGGTAAATAATAGCGGCGCATTTACAAGCGGAATTGCTTCGGTGCAATGCCAGTATGCACCCGAATTTATTAGCCATACAGGTGGCGAACGGATAGTGATTAGATAATGTGGTGATGTGCCCCGATAACTATCGGGGGTGATAATGTAATAATAAGAAAAAATGAGTATATTTGCATATCGAAACAATTGGATTAAAGATTTAATAATCAGCGTCTTTTCAGAGTTAAAAGAGTGTATTGAAAATTGAATTCTTTAGGAATAATTAAAACTGTAATCTGACATTATTAATTTTTATTTTTGAATTTAATAATGTAATACTATATTAACGATTACAACTGTAAAAAAACAGAAAAGCAATGTTACATTAATTATTTTGCTAACACAAAGTAATAAATGTAATATTGCTTTTTTTAATTCAACTTCTTAAAACTCCCAATGTAAATACCGATTAAAAGCTTAACAATAATATTTCTATAAAAAGTAATCCGGTTAAACTATTAATAACTTATTTTCCTGAAAAAGATACCCTAAAAATAAGAATCACAACTATTTTTCTCTACATTTGTATCCGTATACAAACAATATCTAATTATTTTCTCATAAAAAATTTATTTTTACCCTATGAACAACTGTTTTATTACTCTTCGGTTCGACCGCATGAAAAATTTGAACCTGAAAGCATTATATGAAAGTTTATTACATAGCACTCAGTATCTCAAAAATGATAGTACGGAAATTAAAAATGCAATAAACCGCCTCCAATCTTACCAACATCTTACCAAAGTATTAGATATTAAACCTCGTAAGAAGCTTTACACTGCCGAAATTACTAAACTACGCACCCACAACGACAAATTGATTGCTGCCATTCAGTTTCAGTACAAGGCATTGGCGCATGCAAAGTTCGACGAAGATACTTCACCGATGCTTGTGCTTAAAAAATACTTCAAAGATTTGCTTAAAAACTACAATAAGAATAGCATTTTTCAGAAAGAAATAGTTCAGTACAATATCAATTCGTACAAAAAAAGTGATGCGGACTTTAACATGGCTTTAACGGGATTGGGGTTTATGCGCTATGTGGCAAAACTGAACGAGAACAACGAAAAAATAAAACAGCTGGAGGAAAAACAAAAGCAATCACGAAAAGATTTACCAGCACCCAACACCACGCAACCCAGCAAAGAAAAATTATTTTCTGAAATGCGTTTTTATATGCGAACCATCGAAATATATTTTCAAACACATCCCGAAATTGAAGAAAATGCATTTGTGAACTATACCAATATTATCCTGAAAGAGGCACGAACACAGCTGCGCAACACCACCACAAGGCGCCTGCGAAGAAAAGAAAAAGCAGATAAGAAATTGGCAAGCGAGATGAAAGTTGAAACAGCTGAAAATATATAACGGATTTGATTTTTAATAACAACAAAATATTCTATCTTTGCATAAGGAAAAAACTTTCACATAAAGATGCCCTGTATAGCGCCTGCAACAAATAATTTATACAAAAATGATAAATTTTGAAAAGCAGGTTGATTATTGGTTTGATAGTGCATTTCTATTATTATGGCTAAAGCAGAAGTAATAGAGTTGTTAAAAAAATATATTTTGATATTAAACAACAATGGAATTGCGGTTTACAAAGCATTTCTGTTTGGTAGTTACAGCACCAATACCGCAACTGATGCAAGTGATATTGATATTCTGATTGTATCGGAAAAATATGATGAATCGGACGATGAGGCTGTTGGGAAAATTTGGAAACTAACACGTTTGGTAAACACTAAAATTGAACCATTTTTAATTGGAAAAAACAAATTCATCAACGATGAAAATTCGCCATTGATAGAACAGGTTAAAAAGCTGGGCATTGAACTAACATTTACAACACAAAGCCAACTGGCCAGTGAGCCAGCGGCTGAATATAAAATAAAATAAAGTACAGACGCCATGCATGGCGTCTCAAACAAATAAAAAAAATAACAATTTCTGACAAGGGGGCATGCCCCCTTGCAATATGAAGAAAAAAGAATTCAAACATATTAATTAAATAGCATTCTGCTATTGTTCG
>CAMDNO010000248.1 GCA_945902955.1 Porphyromonas cangingivalis | reverse complement strand
GGCTTCGTGTGCAAATTTAAACGCTAACTCAATATAATCAGGGCCTATTATATTGTACCACAAACTTTTGCGCAATGTACCATCGTCTTCCAAAGCCTCATTTACCACATCCCAACCATGCACTCTGCCTTTGTAACGCGTTACAAGCGTAGTGATATGTTTACGCATACGCTCAATCAACACCTCACGCGAGACCTGCTTTCCGGCTTTATCAACAAAAAACCAAGCAGGAGCTTGCGAATGCCAAACCAGATTATGCCCAATAATTTTCATTTTGTTTTTCTCGCCAAATTTCACAAATTGGTCAGGCAAAGTCATATCAAACACACCTTCCTGAGGCTGTATTTTTTCAATTTTCATGCAGTTTTCGGCTACAATAGAGTTGAATTGATGTTTAACTAAATGCGTGCATGGCTTGGCTTTACCTATTATTTGAACCGAGTCAAGGGCTGTGCCAATGTAGAAATCTGTTTCAAAAGCTTGTTTTAAGCTCTTGTTTGTGTTTTGTGAAAAACTTGTTGTTGTAAATACTGTGACGGCTACAATTGCTAACGTCCAATTTTTCGCAGTGCTTTTTTGTTTCATCTGATTTATAATTTTCATACCTGCCCCCTAACCCCCTAAAGGGGGAATAAGACTGGTGCTTTGAGTTTCTGTTATTTTATATCCCAATAACTATCGGGAGTCCTTGTGTCCAAATCCCGATAGCTATCGGCATATTTTGGAAATGGGTGTTTTATTAGTGTTTTTAATACTTATCTATTTTTAAATCATCGTTCAAAATATCTTATTTAATCAATCTTCTATTCTTTAATGTTTGCTCTATTTCAACTTCTTTTTTCTTATCTATTTCGTAAAAAAACAAACAGGCAAAAGCAATTAGAAATGTAACGGTGGGGAAAATACTAACCGATAGTTTTATGCCCTGAATGGTACTTTCGGACTGAACTGCTAACTCTTGATTGTAGCCGAAACCAGCCAAAATTCCCGCTACCAATGCACCACCGATACTCAAACCGGCTTTTAACCCAAAAATCATAGCCGAAAAAATGATAGCTGTAGCCCTACGGTTGTTTTTTACTTCCGAATAATCGGCCACATCAGCAATCATAGCCCACAAAAGCGGAATGGTTAATCCATAGAAAAAACCATGCAGCAACTGTGCTATAAAAACCAACTCGATAGAATCGGGTGCAAAAAATAGGAAATCGAACACGCAGAAGGTGGATAATAATAGTCCGGCACCAAACACATCACGCTTCCCAAATTTATCGGCAAGTGGTTTTGAAAAACCTATACCAATAATCATAAATATAATGCCACCGCCGTTAAACAGACTGAAACCTGATGTTTGAGCATCCGAAGGCCACACAAAACCAACCAAGCCAATGTTGGTGAGCAATGAATTTAAGTTGGCAATCAAACCATTAAATCCTATTTTTTCAAGGAAAAGAGCCAATTGCTTTGGGTCAATATAATTGTTAAAATAATAGACATACATGCCACCTTTTAGGGCAAGCGTAATAAATATAAAAACAGTGAGTACTAACATGGCAATCCACGGTTTGTTTTTGAACAAATCGCTCAAATCCTGTTTCAGACTTGATTTTTGTTCAGCCTTTGGAACAATGCGTTCGTGTGTGGTAAGAAACGTAATGATAAAGAAAACGACACCTGTAATGGCAAATATTGTCATAACCGTTTCAAATCCAACCGTTTTATCGCCATGGCCAAAAATCAAAACCAGAGGCAACAACAAAGCTTGCACGATAAACTGTGCCACCATTACAGCTACAAATCGGTACGATGAAACGCTGTTTCGCTCCGCCATATCGCCCGTCATTACACCACTCAAAGCCGAATAAGGTAAATTGTTAGCCGAATAAACAATAACCAACAATATATAGGTTACAAAGGCATAAATCACTTTTCCATGAATACCAAAATCGGGGGTCGAAAATGCGAGCAAGGCAATAACGCCAAATGGCACAGCTGTCCACAGAATCCACGGGCGAAATTTACCCCAACGCGTTGAAGTACGGTCGGCAATAGCGCCCATCACAGGGTTAAAAAACGCTCCAATCATACCTCCTGTAAAAATGATGGCCGAAGCCGATGCTGCCGGAATTTTAAAAACATCGGTGTAGAAAAATGCGATAAAGGTCATTAATGTTTGGAAAATCAAATTGGCAGCCAAATCGCCTAAACTATAGCCAATTTTTTCGATAACAGTTACTTTTTGTGGGATTGAGTTCATGTATTTTTTTATTTGCCCCTAACCCCTAAAGGGGAATAGAGAAATTTAATAATTCTTTTTTAAGTTTACAAAATTAGACATTATAATTCATCCTCATTATTCCGTATGAGCCAACAAATCCTTGTTTTGTAACAATGAATTTTCATCTGATACATTATTCATTCAATTTGTGACATCGAGCATAAAACTCTCTGATTCGCTTTCTTATTTTTAAGTAAAAACATCCCAAATTAGCAATAAAAAAAGTCAGTTTCTTTTTTAATTGAAGAATAAAAACCCCAAAACAAAACATATACATCTAACTATCAACACATTAAAAATAAAACCGAGTTGCTAACTTTTAAGCGTTACAAATTGAATAGTTTATGTTTCTTATAAAATACTATACTAATTTTAATCACTCTATTTTTACATTCGATTTAAAAAATCAATTTATTAAACTTTTAAAAATAATTTTAAACAAAAAGAATCATGAAAAAAATCTTACTCTCGATGCTGACTTTGGGAATGACCATTTCCTTATCAGCGCAAAAAATGGACTTTGAAAAAGACTCATTGGGTGTACCCGTTGGTGTAACAACAGGTTCGAAAAGTTCTATTGAAATTGTAGAAAACACCTATCCTAAAGGTAATGACTCCAAGAAGGCAATGAAAGTGAAACTCAAAGACTACGAAATGTTATTCTTCGATAGTATTCCAATTGTAGATGGCGACAGAGCAAGTTACGAATTCTCAAAAATTCGCTTCAAAATTTGTGTTTTGGGTGGTTCTGATACAAATTATCCTCAGATGGATATTTTTTCGGCTGCCGATTTTCTCGATTTTACAACCGCAGCTAACAGACTTGTACGTTTGCCATGGCAATCGTTGTGGGGCAATCCGGAAATTGGCACATGGAAAACCATTGAATTTAGCTTTTCAAAATCGGTATTAGATCCCATACCATTAGGCAAATTAATTCTCCAATTGGTAAAGGGCGATGTTGAGTATATGATTGACGATATCGAAATTGTGCCTTACCCAGTGGCAGTAAACGGATATTTAAACATCGAAAATTTTGAAAGCAATAAAATTGGAGATAATTTCAATTTTAAAGCATTTAACTCAACCGATTATACCGATTCTGTTCAAGTTGACCCCGAATTTTCGACAAATAAAGCGCTGCATATTACAACAAAAAATTACGGAGCTTTTTTGAAATTAAATGTCAGCTTAGAAGCATCTAAAACCTTAGCCGATTACGACCAAATATCTTACGATGTATATTTAATGACCGGTTTTGGCAACAACAATCAGAATTTCCCGGTTTTCATTAACGATACTGCAGTTTACACACACACTGAACCATGGCCAAAAAATGCCGAAGACCAATTGTGGACAACTATTACCCACGATTTAATTAATTTGGCACCTGCTAAAGGAATGAATACTTTCTCGCTTGCTTTGGGTATAAGTTCGAACAATGCAAATTATTATATTGATAATATTAAACTGCGTCAATTGGGCTATGCAGCTGTTAAAAATACAATTGCTAATAATGTAAAGATTTCGTTAAGCAACAATTTAGTCAAATTAAGTCAGGTAGTCGAAAACGTTGACTTGTTTGATGTAAACGGACGCAAATTGTTAACTGCAAAAAACACTTCCGTACTGAATGTAGCAACACTTGCCAAAGGAGTTTATATTGTAAAAACAAAATTCGATGGCCAAACTTCCATTTCAAAAATTTCGAAGTAATAGATAAATTTCAATAAATGAGGTTGGTAGTAATACCGACCTCATTTTACACCTACACAACAAAAAAAATTCCACTTAATTACTAATTTAAAAACAAAAAAAAATCATGAAAAAAATTCTTCTCTCTTTATTCGTGCTGGCATTAAGTTTCAACTTATCAGCCATAAAAATTGACTTTGAGACCGCCACACTCGGTACAAAAGCAAATGTAGTACTCAATACCGGAAATTCCGGCGAAGGTGGTGTAATTGTAAATACAGTTACAAATGGTATTAATACTTCAGGTCAGGCTTTACGAGTTGCTAATGCAGCTTATGGATATCTAAATTTCCCTGATTTGGTACTTCCCGAAGGTGCCCCCGCCAATTATGCCTATTGGAGAATCAGATGTAAAATAATGGTTTTAAGTGGTAGTGATGTAAATTATCCGACTTTATTTTTTCAATCTGCAGAAAATACAACTTCGTTGGGTACTAAAATTGGACAAATGGGTCCATGGGGTGATGCCACTTTAAACAAATGGATACAGTGTGATTATATAGTATCTTCTTCAACCCTTGCTACAATACCTGCAGGTATGTTAGCTTTAAAATTAGAAAAAAACAGCTGCGAATACGCCATCGACGATATCGAGATTGTACCTGGCCCAAATGTATCTATATTTAAAGAAACCTTTGAAACTTTTGCAATTGGTTCTACTGGCGATGTAGTAAATGCAAATAACGTTTTTGCAAATCCTTCAACTACTGGAAATTCCTCAGCTCAAGCAGTTCATAAAACTTTTGCCGGATATGGAGTTTTAAGTTTCCCAAATATTACCTTACCAGCTGGTGCTCCTGCTACCTACCCACTTACTATTGTTAAATGTAAAATATTGGTAATTAGCGGTTCAGATATAAATTATCCTAC
>CAMDNO010000247.1 GCA_945902955.1 Porphyromonas cangingivalis | reverse complement strand
AAAGAAGAGAAACTCGAACTCTTTATCCCTAACGGACCACGTTTGGGAAATAAAGTGGTGGAAGCCATTGGCGTTTCGAAAGCATTCGGCGAAAAACTGCTTTTTGATAGTCTGAACTTTATGTTGCCACCAAACGGCATTGTAGGTATTATCGGACCAAACGGTGCCGGTAAAACAACACTTTTCCGCATGATGATGGGCATGGAAACAGCCGACAATGGAACGTTTGAAGTGGGCGAAACCGTAAAAATTGGTTACGTGGATCAAAGTCATGCCGACATCGACCCCGAAAAATCAGTTTATCAGGTAATTTCAGGTGGAACAGAATTTATACGCGTTGGCGGCAAAGAAATAAATGCCCGTGCTTACTTGTCGCGCTTTAACTTTGCCGGTGGAGATCAGGAAAAAATGTGTGGCGTACTGTCGGGTGGTGAACGTAATCGTTTGCATTTGGCACTTACACTCAAATCGGAAGCCAACGTATTGCTACTCGATGAGCCAACCAACGATATTGACGTAAACACACTTCGTGCATTGGAAGAAGGTCTCGAGGCCTTTGCCGGTTGCGCAGTAGTTATCAGTCACGACCGCTGGTTCCTCGACCGTATTTGTACACATATCATTGCATTCGAAGGTAACTCCGAAGTATTTGTATTCGAAGGTTCATATTCCGAATACGAAGAAAACCGCAAAAAACGCCTTGGCGATGACGGACCAAAACGCATACGATACAAAAAGTTGATGGTGTAACGAGAGTTTTTTAATGAATAAATGAAAAAAGAGTTTCTCGACAAAAAAGCAATAGAATGTATTCAATTAATTAAGAGTATTGATTATAATGCCTTAAATATTAGTGAATATAATACATTATATATCAATAAATTAACAGAAAATATTGAATATTATTTTAATATATATAAGGAAACAGTTTTATTACTCGAAGTCGAAGTTGAATCAAAATCTTCATCTTTCATTATTGATTTTGGAGGAGGGCATGGTTTTTTAAGTTTGTTTCTTAAATCATTAGGTTTAAATGTTATTTACTGTGACAAGAATCCGCTTTCTGCTGATACAGTTACAAAAATTAAACAAAAAATAAATATTGGACCAGATGTTATTATAGAAGGTTCGATACCCGAATTGTTAACATTTTGTCAAAAAAATAATATCAAGCCTAATTATCTTATTGCTACAGATTTAATTGAACACATATTCGATTTGAATGTTTTTTTTGGTAACTTAATTCATTTAAACTCAGAAATAAAAATGGTTTTTACAACTGGGTCTAATCCATATAATTATTTAAAAGCTCAAAAATTATATAAAATGATGAGGTATGAGGAAAATACCTACCATTTACCCAAAAGATTGCAATACATTACTCAAAACTATTCCGATTTGAGCAATGATGAAATTAAAATATTAGCTAAAGTAACTCGTGGTTATACTTTTGGTTTAATTGATAACGCTATTCTGATATATAAAACAAAAAAAGAGCTACCTAAGGAAATTGAAGCATACAATACATGCAATCCTGAAACTGGTGAATGGGAAGAGCGTATTTTGAATTTTAGGAGATATAGACAAATAGTAAATAATATCAATTTTCGAGTTACATTTCACAATGGATTTTACAATACAATAAGAAATAATTTGATTATTGGATTAATAATGCATTTTCTAAATTTACTTATAAAAAGTAGTAGTTATTTTGGTCGATACTTAGCACCATATATTATTTTAAAAATATATCCAATTCTGAAAAAAAACAATTAGAAATTACAACTCATATTCGAGTATCAAAACAACATTCAAAAAACAAAATGTGAAACTTATTCATTTAAAAAATAAAAAAATAGATCGATTGTTGTGGGATGAAAAAATCGAACTTTCAGCAGGCAATTTGCCTTATGCTCAAAGTTGGTTTTTGGATATTGTTTCGCCAAAATGGGAGGCAATTGTTAGTGAGAATTATGAATATATAATGCCTTTGCCCGTAAAGGAAAAATTCAAAATCGGGTATTTAGTTCAACCATTGTATACCCAACAATTAGGTATTTTCAGTGAACAAGCCCCTACTCCCGAAATTATTGAACTATTTTTAGCAAAAATACCATATTTAAGTTATCAATTTAATTTGAACGAGAATAACAAATTAACTTCTGCTATCGAACAACCAAATTTTGTACTTTCACTCAATAAATCATACAATGAAATAGCCAAGGAATATAGCAAAAATAGCCAACGAAATATCGAAAAAGCAATAAAATCAAAACTTATTATTGAAGAAATTTTCAACCATAATGAAGTAATAAATTTCATTAATAATTCTATTGATGTTCAACCTGTTAAACCAAACAAAATAATTGAATTAATTGTATCGAAAGGGTTGAAATTGAATAATATTAAATGTATTGGAGCAAAAAACAGCTCTGGCGAACTAATTGCTAATGCCTGCTTTTTAAAAACAAAATCCAGATTTGTATATTTATATCCGGTATCGAACGAAGAGGGAAAAAAATCATCCGCAATGTTTGCAATTATCGACAGCTTTATTCGAAACTACGCTGATAACGAACTGGTTTTAGATTTCGAAGGCTCTCGCTTCGAAGGAATTGCTCGTTTTTACAAAGGTTTTGGAGCTCAAAACAAACCCTATTATATGGTTAAAAAGTATCGTCCGGATTTTTTAACAGGTAAATTTTAAAAGTTATGAAAGTACTTTTTTTATCAGCATGGTATCCATATCGATACGACAAAATGGCCGGATTGTTTGTGCAAAAGCATGCAGAGGCGGTTGCGTTGTACTGTGATGTGAAACTTATATATGTACATGCCGACGAAAAAATTAACGATTTCGAAACAATAATAAGTAATTCGAAAAATCTGACTGAAATTACGGTTTACTATCCAATAAATAAAAAGAGTTTTTTTTATAAATTATTTAAAATCATAAATTACATAAGAGCATATCTTATTGGTTTTAAACTACTTAAAAAGGAAAATTTCAAACCCGATATTGTGCATGCAAATGTACTAACACGTACAGGAGTTATTGCTTATATTATAAAATTATTTACAGGTATACCTTATGTTATTACCGAACATTGGTCGAGATATTTTAGCCAAAATGATAATTATAAAGGTTTTATACGAAAAAAAATTACAGAACATGTTATTCGAAATGCAAGTGCAGTTTTACCTGTTTCAACTGTTCTCAAAAATGCAATGATTAATCAAAATTTGAAGAATGACAATTATCAGATAATTAACAATGTAGTAGATGAAACTTTTTTTATCTCACGTCAAAATTCGGAAAGAAAAAAAATACGGCTTTTACATGTATCATGTTTTGATGAAAAAGCAAAGAATATAAAGGGAATTTTAAGAGCATATAATAAAGTTTGTAAAACAGATTTTAACGTTGAATTATATATAATTGGAAATGGTAGCGATTATGATGAAGTTTTTGCTTATTATATGTCGTTAAATTTCGAAAAAGATAAAGTTTATTTTTTAAACGAAAAACCAAGGGAAGAAATTGCAAGGTGGATGAATGAATCTGATTTTTTTGTATTATTTTCAAACTATGAAACTGCCGGAGTGGTTATAGCCGAGAGCTTGGTGTGTGGTTTACCTGTATTAAGCACTAATGTAGGAATAGCGCCCGACTACATTAAATCAGAAAATGGAATAGTTATAAACGCAGGTGATGAAAATGCTTTATACGACGCAATTGTATTTATGATAAATAATTTAAAAAACTTCAACAATACAGAAATACAAGAAAAAGCCCAACAATTATTCAGCTATAAACATATTGGAGGTTTAGTTAATGACATATATTCCAAAATTTTAAATCAAACAAATGCTTCATAAGCTCATTATATCAGGCTGAAAAAAGTTTGCAACATATATTTTGAAAAACCCTTATTGAACTGATAAGGTTTTAGAATCGCAATTGATAGCACATAAATTATATCGACTTAACTTGGGTAATGACTTATTATACTAGATTAAAATCCATATTTAAAAATAATGGAAAAGTAGTGGAAAACTATTTTTTCATGACTGCATTGCAACTTTTCAGTTCAGCATTTAGTATACTTATTTATCCCTACCTTATTCGCGTTTTAGGTAGCGAAAGTTATGGCACGTATGTATTTGCTTTCGCTGTTGTAAATTATTTTTTAGGATTTATCTCGTTTGGATTTCATTTTCCATCTCTAAAAATTATCTCTCAAAACACAAATGATATAGTTGTAAAATCAAAAACAGTTTCAGCAATTTTTACAGCTAAAATACTATTAAGTATTTTAGCATCAGTTCTTTTTTTAATCCTATTATTTGCTGTCCCAATTATGCAATCGAACAAACTTTTGTTTTGTATTATTTTTGGACAATTAATCTCGGAAATTCTATATCCCGCTTGGTTTTATCAAGCAATACAAAAAATGGCAATTGTAACCTATTATCAATTATTTTTTAGAATAGCTTCACTTCCATTTATTTTCATTTTTATTAAAACGACAAATGATATAATTATTTATGCAATAATAGCAACACTTTCTACAGTTTTACCTTCAATAGGTTTATTTTTATATTTATTATTTAAAGAAAAAATCCGGATTAGTTTAGTACCAGTCAATCAATTAAAAATATTTTTTACAGATGCTTTTCCGTTTTTAGGATCTGATATTGCAGGAATTGTTAAACATGAAAGTGTAACTGTAATTATTGGTACATTTTTTAGTATGCACGATGTTGCTTTGTACGATTTGGCAAATAAAATAATAATTATTCCAAGAATGATTACAAGAAACATTAATACGGCTATTTTTCCAAAAATTATCAACAACTTAAAAACAGAAACAATAAAATATTTAATTCGAATTGAATATTATATTGGGTTAAGTGTTGTCGTTTTTATTAGTATTTTTGGATATTGGATTACTTTATTT
>CAMDNO010000246.1 GCA_945902955.1 Porphyromonas cangingivalis | reverse complement strand
TTAAAATTATTTGCTTAAAAAAATCATTGGCCAACATAAACACAAGTTAATGTATTATTTCAGCCTCGAAGCATAGTCGAGACTGAAATACGGAAACACGAGAAAGAAACATTGAAAGTGTTTTCGAGACGAAAAAAAACTGTTTGGAGTACAACTTTAACCTTGTACTCGTTTGGATACTTAAAAGTTTATTTTTAACTAAAATGAACTTTTCTATCAGGTAAGTGTAAGCCTTAAATTACACCTGACACTCAAAAATGAAAAGTCAGAAAACATTATTAATCAGAATGATTCGAGATTCTTAATAACAATCCGATTACATTCATAAAACAATTACAAAAAATGAAAAAAATAATTTATATCTTTGCCCTTATTTCAATTACGTTTACATCTTGTGACAAAAACGAAGTCAATATAACTAAAAACAACATTCTAACTTTTGACTCTCAACAGAAAACAAAAAAAGATGTTGAATTTGAGAAACTCACAATCGGTTTGTCAAATGTTATAAATGAAGACCAATTTTTAAAAACCCTCGTCTCTACTATAGAAAGCGATGAAAATAGTAACGATGAAGAAGTATTATTGTCCACATTTAAGCAAAAAACAATAACTGATAATTTAGAAGTTATCGAATTAGGAAAGTATGTAACTAAACGTATTAAAAAAAATATCAATAACGGGAGTTTATCATTTCTAACAAATTAAAAAAAAACGCTATGTCAAACAAACTTATATTTTTTGTTTTACTTACAATGTTTTCCTACTCGTGCAAAGAAAATGAATTAACTCCAAACCTGTCTTTAGATACTGTTAGCGCAATAACACATAATTCAGCTATGGTTATTTTACAAAACAAAAATGATATAAATGATTATTTAATAAAATTAAAGCTTATAGGCAGCTTTTCAAATTCTAAAAATAATTTTCGTTACTTAAATTGCAAATATGATGCAAAAACAGGTAACTATTCTTGTTTTATATATGGATTAACAAGAGATTCTAAATATGATTTTTCAATTTATTATGGTGAAAAAAAATTAAATGATGAAGTATATAAATTTCAAACTATAGATATTGAAACTTTCACAGATCAAAGGGATGGTAAAATATATGAGATAGCTAATTATGGTGGCAAAACATGGATGCTAAATAATCTTAGATTTAAAACACAGCATTCAATATCAATGGAAGATACATTGTTAACCGGCAATTATTATACATGGGACGATGCTCATAATGCATGTCCTGCTGGCTGGCATATTCCTACTGATGAAGAGTGGATTGAACTTGATAAACATATTGGTGTAGGACTTAATGATTGGTACATATTTTCACAGAAAAGAGGAAGTGGCGAATTTTCAAAACTTAGTTCTCGAACTGATTATTCTTTATTCAATGGTTTAGAAGATAATGCTGCAATAAATGAATTGGGTTTTTCGGCTTATCCTTGTGGTTATTATGACAATGTAAGTCAGGATAAACCTCACGATTTTGGGTTAGCTACATATTTTTGGTCTTCAACAGAAAAAGATAATCTCGATGGAATATATCATGGAAGTGTTATCTTTAAAAATGAAGAGAAAATAGACAAACTTTATTCGGTCAGAATGTACAAGTCTAAAAACAAATCACTGCCAGTTCGTTGTGTGAAAGACTAAAATGCACGATTAGGTATAGGTAACACACGTCTAAGCGACAAAAGCCGATCTCCTGCGATTTTGGAGGTTTATCTCCCGTATTAGCTTTTGTGTTGTGCGATAGTGAATACGCCCGATATTCGGCTACTGCGCTTAGTCTCGGTCGTAACTGCAAGCTTACAAAAAAATATAGACAGAACAAGTAGCGACATTTGACAAACGACAACTATACTACACCCCGACATTTATTCAGAAGAGAAGAAAAGAGAGAAAGTAAAAAAAACGTTCCGTTTTTTTACTTTCTCTCTTTTCTTTATTATAAATCACTAGACATATAACCATCAATCCATTTATCCAAATCGGTATCGGCATCCAAATTAAGGCGTAACTTTATTGTTTTTCGTCGGTTATAAAGTGTGTTTTTGCTCATATCCAAAAGCAAACAAGTGCTATTACTATACAATCAGTATCTGTTAAATTAGTATATTCTGATTTCAATATGGAAATTTTGCTATCATATAAATTTTCAACTTCTTTGATAAAAATCGTATTTGCAAATTTGGGCTGCTCAAATATGCCATATTTTAAGTGTGATTTTATAGCCTTGCCAATTTATTTTTTATTGATTGTTTTAAATGTCTGTTTTTTAGGTGTTTGCAATTCTGCTTTCAGCCCTGCCTTGCCACACTTTTTTTTGTACAATCAAATAATTGGATATAACTTTGAGTGCAAATTCAATTAAAATTATTCACTTTCAAAAAACTGCCGACATGAACACAAGTTAAAGCATTAAAACATTAAAAAGTCTTGATTTTCTTTCATCTTTAATAAGTAACATAAACAAAAATAGTAATGATTTAAAATAAACAACAAAATGAGAAAAATATTTTATTTATTAGCCATCGTGGCGTTTACATTAACTTCGTGCGATAAAAATGAACTTGAAAATACTTTACTGAATCCTTCAATTCTAAACATTAATGGATTAAACGTGTTTAATTCGGCAGAGGAACTGCAAAACCTGATTTTGTCGACTTCAACTGAACAATATAATAATCGATGGAAAGAGAGAGGAGACATGACAAAAGTTATTTCAGAATTTGGTACGGATAATCAAATTTCCGATAGTATATCCAAATCAGAGGAATTGCTTTCCGAATTAATTCCAAATGAAAACTTCAGAAATATAGTAAACGAAAACGGTGAGTTTATAGTAGGAAATCAAGTGTATAAAATTTGTAAATATGGTACTTTATATTCTGACATTCAGAATATAGACGAATTAAGATCAATCGATTCAATCAAAATATCCAATTCTCCGTATTTTGAAGAAAAATTAAAAAAAAATCGGTAATATTTTCTTATATGAAACGTTTGTTACTGACACCGATGTTGATAATACAAATAATATAGAGCAACAAAAAAGTCCGACGAAATATAGATCTGTTGTGGCTACATTGGCAACCCCCGACATTGATAATTTCCCTGTAAAAAGCACAGCACGCCACACTTTGGTTGGTAAATGGAGAGATGCATTATTTGGTGAAGATAAATGGCACTATGAAACAATTAAAAGCAGGCGTAGATTAGGTGCAAAATTATATGATTTTAATTATATAGTCTACAAAGAATCTGGTTTTTCTTCAAAAGTCCAGCATGATGAAACTTGGTTCAAAACGTGGGTACAGGTTAAATCATGGGATAATGGAATTACCATTGGTTGGAAAGACATGATTTTCAAAGTTAAAATGCCAGGTATGGAGAAATGGCAGAAACCAACAAATCTTAGTACTGTTAAAAGCACAAAATACACTGAATATGTTACAAGTGTTGATTTCTCTAAAACACCTTTAGCTGTTGGTAATGATGCGCTAACAATTGTGATACCGTTCATTGGCGAAAATGACTTCTCATATGCTGATTTGCAAGAAATGATATATAAATTTGCAGCTAAGAAATTAGTATCTACTATTAATAGTGCTCGCTCAAAAGCAAATGGCTTTATGGTAGATGTTCCATCACAAGAAACCAGATACATTTATATTGCATCAACAGAAAAATGGAAAAAAGGTCCTGAATTAAACCATGTTTTTCCGAGTGATGGTGTTAGTTTTGAAATTTTTGCAGGAAATGGTGGAGATTTTTTGTATTACATGCAAAAGTCAATGACGGCATCAATGAAAATGAAAAATTTCGAACTTATTTCAGGAATGGCTTATGCCTACACCGACAATGATAATGAGGGATATACAGGTATGGTAATTAAAAAGATAGCTGAGTAAAAAAATGAAAAAACAAATATTTATTTTATTCATTTTGTGTTTAAATATAATAACTATAAAAGCACAAATACCACGTTCTGTAAATTTAGAATTATTGGGCGTACACAATTTAATTGGATTATCATTTGATAGCCGCTTCTCGAATACTAGTCACTTTGGTTATAAAATTGGACTAGGTTATGGTTTCGAAAAATCTCAAAATTATAGTGGCTGGATGTATGAGTTTGGTGGGATTAATGCTGATTTTAGAACCTCTCCAATAGGCTTTTTGCGTAATCAATTATTGAGAAATGCCGTTTCAATGCCTTTAAGCCTATATTATTTAACCGGAGAAAAAAACTCACATTTTGAAATTGGCTTTGGAGTCACACCATATTATGCTGACTTCAAAGATTTTGATTATTATAATTATGATGGTTTTAATTACTATGGTTTTATTCAATTGGGATATAGATACGAAAGTTCTAAACTAGTATATTCTGCAGGTTTTGACATTCCATTTAAAACACCAGGATCGAATTTTGAACAAGTCATAGGACTTTATCCTAAAGTTTCAGTCGGATATAGATTCTGATAAAAAAATACACGTTTGATGCCATAAGTCTATAGATTTGGCTATCAGACGTGTATATTATAGACTAAACTCAAAATTAGATTAATTTATAATTCCACGCAAAACAGACAATTTATTCTTTACAACCAATGCACAATTTGGTAACACACGTCTATGTGCAATAGCCTAATTAGTAGCATTTTGGAGGCTCATCGCCCGCATTCACTTCATCGTAGTGCGACAGTGACATCGCCCGCCAATCGGCTACATGCCCATAGTCTTAGTCGTTACCTGCAAGCCTACAAAAAAAAACAAAGACAGAACAAGAAGCGACATTTGCCACACGACAACTATAATACACCCCGACAACTATTCAGAAGAGAAGAAAAGAGAGAAAGTAAAAAAAACGTTCCGTTTTTTTTACTTTCTCTCTTTATTTTATTATAAATCACTCGACATATAACCAACAATCCATTTTTCCAAATCGGTTTCGGCATCTAATTTAATTCGTTCCTTGATTGTTCCACGTCGGTTATATAATGTGTTTTTGCTCATGTTTAATAGTAAACAAGAATTAGGGATATTTATTTTTAAACAAATAAGCGCAAT
>CAMDNO010000245.1 GCA_945902955.1 Porphyromonas cangingivalis | reverse complement strand
ACTGTGACATGAATGTATTAAATTGCTCTGACATACCTGATTTCTTCTTTTTGTTGGTTTGTTATTAACAATTCTGTTAGTTTACCTCTTTTCTCAGCGTTTGCATTAACCATTCTAGTTGCGAAAACACGTTTTATCTCAAACTGATTATATAAATCGTCAAAAAAATTGTCATGTGGATTTTTTCCTTTTACATCAGAATTACTTAATACGAAGTTATGTCCGAGCAAATCAATTCGTTGGCAAAAGTTTCCTAGTCTAATTTGTTCTTTGTCGTTAAATTCTTCTTTCGCATAAGAATTAAAACTGGAAGTTTCACTCAAAGGTTTGTAGGGAGGGTCAAAATAAAAGAAACTGTTTTCTCCAGCAAGTTTTAAAGTTGCTTCAAAATCGCCTGTCAAAATTTCTACTTTTTGAAGTAACTCACTGTCTGCCATTATGGTTTGTTCGTCACAAATTTTTGGGTTTGCATATTTCCCAAACGGTACATTAAATAATCCTTTGCTGTTTACACGGTAAAGTCCGTTAAAACATGTTCGATTCAAATAAATAAATAATGCTGAATTTTCAACTGGTTCGAGTGATTTTGTATTAAATCTTTCTCGTTTGGCTAAGTAATATTCTTTTCGTTTTTCCTCTGATAACGGCAAATATTCATTAGAAATGGAGCGAAGCTCCATTATTAATTCTTTTGGATTTGTTTTAATTGTCTTATATGCAGTCGTTAGGTCGGGATTTATGTCGTTAATTACAGCCTTTTTTATATTCGGATATTTTTGTAAAATCCAAAAAAGTATAGCACCTCCACCAACAAAAGGTTCAATGTAAGTCAGATTTGTTTGATCTTCAAAGTCTTGCGGAAGTGATTTTTCAATTGTTTCGATTAGTTGAGTCTTACCACCAACCCACTTAATAAATGGTTTTGCTTTATGTGTCATAATAATTGTTCGTTTGCACAAAAATACGATTTTTTTCGCATTTCTCATCTTTTTTTTCCTCAGCTTGCCCATAACGACCGAGGATATGGGCATTTGGCGGTTTGCGGGAGCTTCACTGTCGCACAGCGACAAAGTGAATGCGGGAGCAAAACTGCCGGAATGCACGTCAGCCAGCCAATGACGTAAGAGCGTGTGTTAGGCGGTCGTTATTTTTTTCTTTAATAATGCAATTTGTTTGAGATTTTCAAAATTACCGATATTAAATGGATTCTCATAGTCTTCAATTCTATCTATTGCTGTAGGGTCTGTCAAAACCTCATTTATGATTTTCAGTTGCTTGTCTAATTTTGTCTTGAGAGGTAGTATTTCAAATTTGAGTTTTTGTAATTCAACTAAATCCTCTCTAATCTGTTTCGATTTCTCAAAAATATCAAGTTCAATTTCTTTTAATTTTTCCCATTCTTTTGGTGTTAATTCAATAGGCTTTTCTTTTAATTCTGTTTGGTATATCAACATTTCTAATTGTTCTTGTAATATCTCGTTTTTTTCAGATAACTCAATTAAATTAATCATTTTTGATACATATGAAGTGTATTCTTCCCAATCTTTAGTTTTAATAATCTCTGGTTTCGTTTCATTTAATTTCAATTTCAGTTCTTCAATACTTAAGTAACTTTTAATATTCGAAATAAGAATTGTTTTATATGCGTTACTAATTAGAGTCGTGACCTTCGCCCAAAATTCTTCTTCAATATGTTTTGGTCGTTTTAGGTTAGTAAATTTTGCAACTTCCAAATCATATCCTCTATTGACAGTCTCCGAAATTCGCTTTAATAACATTTCTTGTGACAGAGACATTAATTTATTCCATTCAATATCATTAATTTTTTGAGGTTTTTCTGAATTCAACAACTGATAGTAAAGTGTATCTTTAATGCTCGTAGAAACATATTCATAGTCAAATACATACTTCATGGAATCTTCCCTAATTTTTTTCCATTTGTCGTCAGAAAGATACCAAGGTTTAAATCTATTTAAAATCTTATCAAATGGTTTGTGATAAATACTAAATGCTACAGAATCAATAAGATTACTACGAACACTAAATCCTATTAGAATAAAATAAATCAACATTAGACCGTAAAAAATATAGTCATAAGAATTATTGGTTTCTAAAGCTGGCTTAGCAGAACCCTTTGAATGTTTAATATCGATATCTCCCAAATTAAATCCATTACCAATTGATTTTATTACTATTTTAATATTACCTTCGGGTGGTATTTGAGGGTAAACTAGCTCAAATAAATCACTTGATTTTACTACTTGTACAGAATCTGAATTTGCGATCTTAAATACTTTATAATCTTTTACTCGCGCTTTAATTTTAATTACAATCTTATTTAGGTCGATGTCTCCAGTGTTTAAAACTTCAATCTGTTGAATACTTTCTGTACTGTCATTGTTAATGAAATTTGTCGGAATTCTGTCTGACATAATATATCTTAACTCAACTTTTTCATTGAAAATATATTTTGTTATTATTCCTCCAACAATAAGTAGGATAATTCCCGATAATAATACGTTTTTCATGTTTTTTATTTTTTTTATAATGCCCCTAACACATATATACACTGAGTAGAAAATTGGCTACGTTCAGTTAACTGAACACACATCGCATTTATACAGAGTTTGGTATTAATTTAAGTTGTTGAAATATTGCATATTGAAACAATTGCTTTAAATCGTACTATTAAGCAAGCCAACTTACCAATTAATGTAAATATATATAAGTATTTGGCATTCATTTAATTTCCGCCCCAAAGATATAAACTTTTTCTAACATTAACAATTGTTTTTTTATTTATATTTAAATTATCCAACGGACTTTTTTTGTTGGTCAAATCCTTTGGTTTACTATGGGTGTATCACTTAAAAGCTATCGGGATATAATAAGCGAGGTTGGCATTAAAAAAAATGGCCTGAAATATAAATTCCAGACCATTGATTCAAATTATTAACAGACGGTATTACACCGTGGGAGCAGCAGGTGCTTCGGTGCGTGTTCCTATTTTCGAATTTCGGATCGATTTTACAAGCTCGTTGAGTTCGGCATGCAGTTCAGTCCATTCTGTTACCGATTTCATTCCTTCAACTATGCTCAGGTAATTGCGCATACATCCGCATTAGTTTATCCGTTTTATTGCACATGCCCGGTGTATTTACCGATATGTGCAGTAGTGTTTTTTCTGCCTCGCAAATATAAACATTATTTTCAGCTCATTAACCAATTAGAGATGAATAACTTCAACAAAAAATAAACTCAAAATAATTTTGTTAATTCCAATTGCAGTCAATTATTCTTTGGTTTTTGGCAATTTGTTTGTGCCTTTTTCAATTTTCTTTTCATCGCCAGATACTCGCCGTTCGATTTTTTTAATATCTTCAGCAGCTGGTAGTTCTTCGGGCTTAATGCCGCGTTTGCCAAGCATATCGCGTACACTTGTATTGTTTTGAATGTGTTCGTGAGTTATGGGATTTTCGCCCTGCAAATCTTTTGTTTCTACATTGTAGTTGGTCATTTCGGTTGCTAAGTTTTTGGCAGCGATGGTTAAAGTGGGTAGAAAATCGGCTAATGGTCGGCTTGATTTTACACCTAGTCGTAGTTTCATATCTTCAGTGGTATGTCCGCCAAACAGTGCTGTATCGCCTTTTGATCGAATTCGTCCAAAACCTTTATCGTCAACTCCTCGTTCAAAAATATTCTGTGATAATTGTTTTTCGGAGGCACGCAGTTTTTCTCTAGTTTCGATGCGCGAATAATGATTTAATCGCTCTTCAATTAGTTCTGCTTTTCGGGTTTGTAATGCAAAATAACTTTGAGCAAAAGCAATTTCTTCTTTTTTAGGGTCGCCATTTTGGGCAATCAAATAACAAGCATATCGCGTAAGCATAAAATCTTTGATTTCACGTTTACCACCTTTGCCAATTTCTATCATTTTCGTGACCTCACGAAAATGATCATCTATGTTGATGTTCTGTGTTTTACACGAATCGATTGCTCGATTTATAGCTACTATAAAATTCTCCCAACGTGCATACCCAAGCACTTCTTGCAATTCACGCGCAAACCATATTTCTACTTGTTGGCTATTGTCTTCGTTATTTAGGTTATGTACTATTGTATCAAAAACAGATTTTAATTGCGTAATGCGTAGTTTGTCCATATTGTATTGATTTGAAAATTAGTAGATTAAAATGGATATATTTCGCTTCGCAAATATAAACATTATTTTTAGGATTTTAATAAAATAAAAAACTATTTATCGAAGGGGTTTTTATGTTTATTTCGGTGGGGTTTAAATACTCCGCTTTCCATCTTTGGTAGTTATTAGAGGTTGTCTCAAAAAATTCTTTTGAGACAGCCTCTTTTTGAAAACTTACACCGTGGCTGCTGCCGGCGCTTCGGTGCGTGTTCCGATTTTCGAATTTCGGATCGATTTTACAAGCTCGTTGAGTTCGGCATGCAGTTCAGTCCATCCTGTTACCGATTTCATTCCTTCTACTATGCTCAGGTAATTGCGCAACGCATCCTCAATATTTCGGCGTATAGAGCTGGCCGAAAGGGAAAGGCGCAAATTAGAATTGGCTAAAAGCTGTTCGGCATAAATGGTTTTGAAACTGTTCTGAGTTTGTTTCATGGCATCGAAATAAATGCTTAAGTTCAACGTGGTTAATTTCGACAGGTTTTCGGGCAAGCTCAGGTCGGTAATAAGTTTGTCCATTTCGGTGGTTTGGTCGTTGTAACTGTAGTTGTTTATGTCCAACCCACGGTTTTGAAAAATACGGAACAAATCGACCGCAATTTGCTGGTTAGCAAAAGGAGGCAGTTTAGTCATACCCATCAACATCGTTTTCATTCCGATAAAGGAACTGTCGCGCATGAAATCGGCATTTTCGACACTTGTTCCCATGCCGCTAAAAATTTGTTTGCCAAAAGCGGCTTTGAAGTTGCTAAACTCAGCCTCGAGCGTGTTGAGCAACGGGTGATTTTCCACAACTTTGTTAGTTGCTTTTTTTGAAATAGTGATAGTTTGGTCGGCAAGCGAACCCAATACGCTGTTTGACAGCTTTGTCATTGAAATTTGC
>CAMDNO010000244.1 GCA_945902955.1 Porphyromonas cangingivalis | reverse complement strand
CAACAGAAAACTATGCTCATGCTATTAGAATAGAGCGCAAAATTAAATCAATGAAATCCTCGAAGTATATTACAAATCTTACGAAATATCCCGAACTGATAGCTCAGTTGGTTAGTATGAAATTTTTATTTGTAAACTGATAATTTTTCTTATCTTTGTATTTTAGAGTTGTGAAAATTTAAAATCTTATTTTTTCATAACCAAAATTAGTTATTTTTACATCAATTAAAATCAGTATGAGAAATTTCAAATTTATTTTGCTTGCTATTGTTGCTACTTCTCTATTTTTTTCGTGTAAACCCATTTATAAATGTGGCGAATTGAAACCCGAAAAGAAACTTTTTTTGCCCAAGTACATTACCAATGTAATTGATGAACGCGATTCGTTGTGTACGACTTTAGCGGCTCGTGAAGTACAAATTTTGGATTTAAAAGATGAGGTTAATGCTCGTAAACAAGACATTTCGAAATTGCAATCCGAAAAAGGAGTTTTACAAACCGAAAAAGCAGTTCTTCAATCCGAAAAGATGGAATTACAACTCCAGTACGGCGATTTGATGAACGAAAAACTATCTCAAACTGAAAAACTCAATTTGGCGCTGAAACAAAAGTCGGATATGTTGGCCGAAAAAGAACGATTACTGCTCGAAAGGGAAGGTGCGCTCAAAGAATTGAAAAAAACAATTGCCCGTCAGGATTCGATAACCAAACGACTGAATGATATTATCCGCAATGCTTTGCTCGGTTTTAAATCGGACGAATTATCGGTAGAGGTAAAAAACGGAAAAGTGTATGTTTCCATGTCGGACAAATTATTGTTTAAATCGGCAAGTGTTACTATCGAAGATAAGGGATTGGAAGCAATAAAAGTATTGGCCGATGTGCTTAGCAAAAACAATGATATTGACATATTGATTGAAGGTCATACCGATAACTTACCCATTCGCAATGCCATTTATCGCGATAATTGGGATTTGAGTGTTGCTCGTGCCACTTCCATAGTACGCATATTGGTAACGGATTATAAAATAGACGCTAAACGCTTAACAGCATCTGGTAGAGGTGAATTTTCGCCCAAAGCGGATAATGCTACTCCCGAAGGACGAGCTAAAAATCGCCGAACAGAAATTATACTTTCACCAAAATTGGATTTGATAATGGAGTTATTGAAATAGGAGTATTTTAAAACGGATTATGAAGAATTAAAATTCTGCAATATTGCTTTTTTTGTTTTTTATAGCAAATGCAGTGGCGCAAGAAAATCTTTGTTTCGGTTAGCGATTTCTCTATTCAGAATCAGGATACTGATATAGATATTTATGTTCAAGGATTGTCAGGCGTAGGTACAAAGCTTGTTTTTTCGATTGGTTATTTTTTTAATGCCTGAATTATACAGACATCGAAAGAAGCTTCCTTTTTTTCATTAAAAGCCATTGTTTCTGTTTGTAACTCCTTTAAATCACCTACTATAAATAAAAAATTGTATCTTTGCAATTAGAAAAAATAAACACACCTTGAAGACAATATGAACAACTTTTTAATGCGTACGCTTAGCGGATTTGTTTTTGTAGTGTTGGTAATGGGCTCTATTTTATTGCACTCATACACTTTTTTGGGTGTGTTTTTAGTTATTACGGCCTTGGCAGTTCGTGAGTTTCATAAACTTACCAATTCGCAAGTCGATGTTAATGTAAATCCGTTTTTTGGCATTATAGGTGCTGTTTTACTTTTTTCCTCTTCATTTCTTCACGCTTCGGATACTATTCGTTACCCCATTTTTTCGGTTTATGGACTTTTTTTAGTGTTGGTTCTTATTTCCGAACTTTACTTGCGCAAGCCGAATCCCATTCACAATTGGGCGTATTTTGTACTCGGTCAGGTATTTATCGCATTGCCTTTTTCGTTGCTCAACTTTATTGCTTTTGTTGATGAAGCTACCTATAAACCATTGATTTTAATTGCTGTTTTTGTAACTATTTGGGTTAACGATACAGGCGCGTATCTTTTCGGCATTAGCTTTGGCAAACATCGTTTATTTGAGCGTATTTCGCCTAAAAAATCGTGGGAAGGTTTCTTTGGTGGAGCTTTGGCGGCTTTGGCTTCGGGCTATGCTTTTTCGTTGTTAATTCCCGAAATTTCGCTTGTGCAATGGCTTATTTTCTCCGAAATAGTGGTGGTGTTCGGTACTTTTGGCGACCTTATCGAATCGCTGCTTAAACGAACCGTACATATTAAAGATTCAGGAAATATCATTCCCGGACATGGCGGCTTGCTCGACCGATTTGATAGCATGCTACTTGCTGCACCGGTCATTTATATTTATTTGAGCTTTCTTTTTTAGAACCAAGAACCATGACGACAGACGACAGACGACTGACAACTGACAACGGACAAAGGTCTAATGTCAAAAGTTGAATGACAACAGTCAAAATAACAATTTAATAACAATTAATAACGCAAAGCAAATGGTAGCGAAGCCGGACATCCCGCCAAAGCGGGATAACGCCGTAGGCAAATAACGCGAAGCTAATAACGCCCGAAGGGCAAATAACAATATAAGAATATGAACTTTGATGACATCCGTTGTTACAATAACGACGAAATACCAGCAGCGCTGGAGCGATTGAGTAACGAAAAGCAGTTTATGAAGGTGTTGAGTACGGTGTATCCTTTGCTTCCGAAAGAAGCTATCAAACAGCGACTTACTTCGTACAAAACGAATATTGAGTTTCAGAAAAAAATGGTATATCCTTTTCTGAAAGATATTGAAGCCAACCTTACAAAAGGTGTTGAACTTACCGGAATGGAGAATATCGACCCTTCGAAGCCCTACTTATACATTTCCAATCACCGCGATATAATTCTCGATTCGGCTTTTTTGTGCATTCAACTCATTGATAAAGGCATTGATACTGTGGAAATTGCCATTGGCGATAACCTCTTGGTTTTTCCTTGGATAGAAGATTTGGTGCGCGTAAACAAAAGTTTTATCGTAAAACGTGGCCTAAGTGCTCGTCAGGTATTGGAAAGCTCGCAGCACCTTTCGGCATACATGGCGCATACCATTAACGAAAAGCAACAATCGATTTGGTTGGCGCAGCGCGAAGGACGTGCCAAAGATGCCAACGACCGCACACAGGAAAGTCTGCTCAAAATGCTAAATATGGGTGGAAAAGCTTCGGTTGCCGAAAATTTGGCAGCACTGAATATTTGTCCGTTAAGTATTTCGTACGAATACGACCCCTGCGATTACCTGAAAGCAAAGGAGTTTCAGCAAAAGCGCGATAATGCCGACTATAAAAAAGCGCCACAGGACGATTTGCTGAACATGCAAACCGGCGTAATGGGTTACAAAGGCAAAGTGATTTACACTATTAATGGCTGTATAAACGATGCTATTGTAAGCTTGGGAACATCTATTCAAAATAAAGCAGAATTATATTCGGCAGTTGCTCAATTAATTGATAAACATATTCATACAGGCTATACTATTTTCAATATTAATAAAATTGCATTCGATATTTTGGATGGGAAAGGACGTTTCGAAAAAGAATACACGCTTATTGAAAAGCTCGATTTTGAACGATATTTAGAAAAACAAACCCAGAAAATTACATTAGACAATCGCGATGATGATTTTATTATGCGCAAAATGCTCGAAATGTATGCCAATCCACTTATAAATCAGTTGGAAGCAATAAAATAATTGCTAAAAGTAGGTTTTTTAAACGGTTGAATTTCCATTATTGGAAGTTCAACCGTTTTTGTTTATCATTTGAATTAAAATTACTATCTTCGCAAGTTCAAAAAAAATGTATTTTGTAGATTATTTACAACAAAAAAAAACTTCTAATCCGCTATAAATGAAGAAGAAAATCGCTTTTATTATTAATCCCTTTTCGGGCACTAATACTAAAACTACGTTACCCGACTTAATTATTAAGGAGCTAAACACTTCGCTTTTTGAACCCGAAATAGTTTTTACCACTCACAAAGGACACGGACTTGAATTTACAAAATCGTTTCTGGCGGCAGGCTACGAAAATATAGTGGCAGTAGGCGGCGATGGCACTGTAAACGAAATTGGTGGCGGACTTATTAACACCAATGCTGCTTTGGGCATTATTCCTGCCGGCTCGGGCAACGGGCTTGCGCGCCATCTATCTATCCCTATAAGCACCAAAGGCGCCATCCACATGCTCAACCACTCCGAACCCATAAAAATGGATTACGGTTTGGTAAACGAACAACCGTTTTTTTGCACCTGTGGCACTGGTTTCGATGCTTATGTGAGTACCGAATTTGCCAAAAGTCAGAACCGAGGCGTAATGACTTATATTGAAAAAATGATTACGGGCTATTTTAACTACAAATCGCAAAATTACCATTTAATTGGCGAAGGTATCGACCTCGAGGACAAAGCCTTTGTCATTACCTTTGCCAACGCCTCGCAGTGGGGCAACAACGCATACATTGCGCCACAAGCCAGCGTACAGGATGGTATGATGGACATTTCCATTATGAGTAGCTTTCCTATTATTGCCATTCCATCTATTGCACTACAACTTTTTGCAAAAACTATTGACAAAGATTTGTTTATGACAACTTTGCGTACTAACGAAATAACCCTTTACCGCGACGAAGTGGGACCGTTTCACTACGACGGCGAACCCTACGAAGAGGGACTTGAAGTGAAAATACGTATGGTGCCGGATGGGCTTAATGTGTTGGTAAAGAAGAGGTTTTGAACAGACAGCAGACAACAGACAACGGGCAACGGACATCAGACATCAGAAAAAGGACAAGGGTCGAAGGTTAAAAGATATAAAATCTTTCCATTTGACTTTAGACATTAGAGTTTATATAAGTTAGAATGTTATGAAGATAATCCCGATAGCTATCGGGACGCGGATTTCCGCAGATTTAGCGGATTTAAAACGGATTTAACCCATCTTGCAGCTTTCCACTCTAAAAGGTTAAATTACAATTAAAAATCAAGTTATAATATGAGATATTCTACTATTATTAGTAGATTTTAGTTGAATCAATTATGTAACTAGTTGAATTTCAGAGCTGGCATATTTTTCAAGT
>CAMDNO010000243.1 GCA_945902955.1 Porphyromonas cangingivalis | reverse complement strand
AGCCAATACTAATTGGTTTGGACTTACATATTCAGGGGCTTGTGCACGCCTTTTAGGGGATGATGTCATATTTCCTTGCATTTTGTTGCACAAAAATAAAGATATAATATTGATTAACAAATAGTTTGCTGTTTTTCAGCAGACCCTAATTAGCCTGAGTGCCGCATTGGTTTCGATAATCATAACCCTTCCTCCAATATGCATTGCACCAAGTGATGATTCGTAGTGTTCAATTAATTGAGTTTTTGAAATAAATGACACATTTCCTTCGTGTCCACGTTGGAATGAAAGTTTGCATGCAAAAGCTACTAAATTCCCGGGAACTCCAGCATAAACTTTGGTGTTTGACTTGTTGAATGGCGCACTTTCGATTAAGTGAATATAAACATGGTCAATCTTGACTTCGAGACTTATAAGCCCTTGTATGACATGTGGGCTGCCAATAATGGTCAGTTTATATACATCGCGCATTGGTACTTTCAGTTCATCACGCCAACTAAATAACCAACCTTCCTTTTTAGTAACTGATTTTAAATCATTATTTGTTAGAACTGAAATTTCGGTTGCAAAACTATCACCAGATCTAATATTCTCAATCGAATTGGTAAGTTTATCAACTACAAAATCTAAGCCTATGTTTTTATTATTTCTCACACTGCAAATATACAAAACTTCTTTTTGATAGCATACATACTAACTTAAAATATTGTTTCAGCATAAAACACAGCTGCGTCTCAAGTTTTATGTTGAAACACAGCAGGTATTTATAAGCAATTCAGGAACCTTGCTTATCACTGTTTGTAGTTAAACAGCGAAGTCACTACTTCGGTAACTCATGCTCACGATTTCCAAAAGTCTTAAGCATGAGTTTGATATTCTGTTAAAATATCCTTACTTAATTTGTAAATTATCAGGATTCTGACGAGTATCCCATATTGTATAAATTACAATAGTTGACTTATTGATCTCATAAAAAAATATGTAGTCGTCAATAATTAATCCTCTTACATTATCTAAGTCCGTTTTTATGCCAATTTCAGGATGCTTGGTCAAGAAATCAACTTCTTTTACAAACTTTGAATATAGTTTTTTTGAGTATGTTTTGCTATTATTCCGACCATTAAAATAATCAAGAATTTCGAATAATTTTATTTTGGCATTTTCCGACCAAATTAATTTGCGTTTAGCCATTTTTCAAACTCTTGTTGTAAATCTTCCTGTTTTGTAAATAGCCCATTCTCAACCTGTTTCTTCGACTCAATAATTTCAGCTCGCTGTTCATTTGTAAGGTAAAGAATATCCGATTTTGTTTTCGTTTCAATAATAGTTTTTAAAGCTTTTAGAAACGAAACATCTTCTATGTCAGCTATTTGATGCATTAATGTTTTTTTTAGTTGAATTGCAGTCATGACTTTAATCTAATTTATACGAATTCGTTGAATGTGCAAATATACAAAACTTCTTTCTGATTGAATAACACATAAACTTAAAATTTTGTTTGTATAAAAATTCGACTGAACTTCTATTATTGAAATTCAGCCGGATTTATTAATATTTAAGGCAGAGCCTTACTTTTCCACAGTACGTAGTTAAAGAAACTACGGACAACGTCCTGTGCAAGATTAAACGATACGATGAGCGGAGCAGCGCTGCGGTTTTCGAGGTCACCAGATTATTCGGATATCTAAAAAGCAAATTGAAAATCAGTAAATTAATATCCTTGAAAAAATATTTGATTTATTTGTTACTATTTTGAAGTAATAATTTCCTTGAATTAGTGAACTTGAAACAATAAACTCCACTATATTTTTGGAAGAATAAACTAATTGACCTTGATTATTAAAGATAAAAATTTCTTTTATATCAATATTTTCAGATTTTATATGAATATTCTCACCACATCGAACTAAAGTAGGGTAAATTTGCAAAGTATTATTCATTTTGTAATTATCATCCAATGCCGTATTTGTTGCTTTCCACAATTGACCATCCGAAGTATATTTAGCTACAAAACAATCGTTATTACCAGCGCATGAAAGTTTAAGTTCTGCGCTTGGTGAAGGATCAAAATCAGCATTTGCACCGTAAAGCTGTCCTGTCAAATAAATATTGTTCTGCTGATCCACTGCTAAACCAGCGCAGATATTATTTGCAGTTGCACCTTCTCCACCAAAGCTAAAAGCCCACTGACAAGTACCTGAATTACTGAATTTTGCCAAAAAGGCATCGGCAGTAGGCGATTTGGCTGTTACACTTATGCCATTGCCAAAAGTAGCCGTTCCATTCATCCAACCAGCCAAATAAACATTGTTATTAGAATCGAAACCAATGCGGTGACCACCATCGCCAGCACCACTGGCAAAACCACTGGCAAACCGCATATTCCCATTGGTATCAAACGAAGACAGAAACAATGCTGAATTGGTAACATTAACAATGTTCGGAGTAGGGTCAAAATCCACGCTTCCGGTTCCGCTTATCCTACCTGTAAAATAAGGATTCCCGTTTTTATCACAACGCAAAGCACCAGGCGAAACGACTTCGGAGGCTGCACCACCAATTTTTTTTACCCACACCAATGTTCCATCAGAATTGTTATATTTGGCAATAAAAATATCAGTCAGTCCGCTGCTGCTAAGTGTAGTGGGAGTAATGCCGTTGGGATTAAAATCAACATTGGTACCTCTGAAATTTCCGGCAACAAAAAGTCCACCTTTGTTGTCGCTATCAAAAGTAATATAGCCTTCGGTGAACACATCTGTACATTCGGCAGCAATGGAAATAACCCATTGACAAGCTCCACTTGTATTGTATTTGGTTAGAAACAAACCCACATTGGCAGTAGGTAAGGTTTTTGAAACCGCTGTGCCAAATGGATTAAAATTCATGGTACCGTGATAACCACCTCCAACATATAAATCGCCGTTTGATTCAACAGCAATATCCCAAGCACGTTCCTGTGTTTCTGCACCGGCATTTCCAAGTCCGAAAGCCCACTGATAATCACCATTCTGGTTGTATTTTGCCACAAAACAATCTTCGTTGCCTTGTGTTGAAATATTGCCGCCACCCGCAGGATTGAAACTTGCCGATTGTGCACCTGTAAGGGTGGTACTGCCAAAATATCCAGTCATGTAAATATTTTTATCCGCATCGCAAGCCACACCGTGTGGACCTTCCGATGTTGCAGTTCCACCCATCGTTTTGCCCCAAAGTAGCTGTCCGTTTTTCGTGTATTTTGTCAATGCAATTTGTGTCGATTGACCCGGCGCTGTAAGTGGAGTTGACCCTGTAGGATTGATATTTATAGTGTTTTGAAACAGTGCAGCGTTAATGTAGTTGTTGTCGGTATCTACCGTATTGGCTTTACCGTATTCCATGCCAGTAGATGAATAAAGGAAAGCAAATTGCGCATTTATACTTTCTGTTAGCATAAATGATAATGCGATAATTATAAATTGTTTTGTTCGTTTCATGGTGATTTTTATTTTTTTGTAAATTTATGAGTATTTACGCTGAGAGGAGAGATTACTTTTAATACGTATATACCTGAATTCAAATGGCTTACATCTATTTTATTATCAATCAAAGTCTTGTCAAGTAATAATTTTCCGCTTACATCATAAATTTCGATAGTTGCAGCTTGTTCAGTTTTCAAATATAGAAAGTCTTTAGCAGGACAAGGATAAACAATCGCCTTTTCGGATAAAATTTTGTGAACACTGGCTGGCGAAGGTTGCCACCACATCATATTATCCACCGATACATCTACTGCATTACCATTATTATTCATAATACGAACATGCGTAACAGCTACATTGTACGAAGCGTTTTGAGTGGCTGCGTTAAGTGTAATAGTAATTTCTCCTGCCACTCGATGCCATGCATTGGTATCATATTTTGCCCAGAGTTGGAGTTTATTATCACCAATTTTTCGTATTTCGTAGCTAACACTATCGGTGGCAGTAAAAGGTTCGGTTTGTAGGTTTGTTGAACCCTGACGAATGCCCGAAACTTTTCCGGTGGCAGTAACAATCATTCCAAACCAATAATCGCCAAATAATCCACCAGACCAATGATTCATATCGCCCCGAATATAACAACCAGCAACACCATTTGCGCCTAATACATTAAAATCGGCTACATTGGTAAAAGTCCAACGATGATTCATAGAACCTGCGATAGGAGTTAGTTCGGTTGGCAAATCCAAAAAACCTGTGAGGCGAACTTGAGCTGTAGAAGAAGGCGACACAAAATGTGCTTTCCCATTTGTTACCCGAACTGTAAAGTTTACATCCTGCTGAGCAGGATTATCGTTTGGACCGTAGCGTAAAAGTAAAGGTGTGTAATTGCTATTATTAAAGTCAACAGTTAAAGGTAATTGTGCTTTGATAAAAATTGCATAAAAAAACATTAGGACTAATAGGTATTTTTTTTTCATTTTGAAGATATTAAATAGTTGTAAAATTTGGATTTGAAACAAAAAATCATTTTCTTTGTGGCAAAAATAAACTATCATTATGTTATTTGCAAGTACATACTAAATAAACCTATACATACTTATTATATACTAATACTGAATATCAACTGTATAATTATGACTAAAAATGGATGAATTTAAATTTAATTCTAAAGTATTTGATTGCCCAATTGTTTTATTCCTCGATTTAATAGGAGGCAAGTGGAAATCTCTCATACTTTGGAATTTGAAAGATGGCACTAAGCGCTATGGCGAATTGCGTAAATTGTTGAGCGGCGTTACACCCAAGATGCTTACTCAGCAACTTCGTGAATTGGAAGACGATGGAATTGTTATGCGAAAAGTATATGCCGAAGTCCCACCTAAAGTAGAATACACATTAACAGAATTGGGTGAGAGTGTTATGAAAGTAATCTGGGAAATGCGAAATTGGGGTTTGAAGTATTATGTAGAGGAAAACTAAACCTACAACAAAATTATTTTTAAGTTTCTAGCAATAAAAAATCCTGCTAATAAATCTTTCAGCAGGATTTTTTGTTTATCACCTATTCACAGCATCCTCGTATGCTTTATTTCCCGCTGCGCTGCGATTTTCGAAGCCGCCTGATTCGGCGCGGGTTACAGTGCGGGTTCTATATGCATCTGTTTTTAAACCTGCCTTTTCGTAAA
>CAMDNO010000242.1 GCA_945902955.1 Porphyromonas cangingivalis | reverse complement strand
GGCTCGCAACCCAATACGCTCACGCGCTTAATGTTGCTCGATAATGTGTCGCAACGCGACCTCAAACGCTTCTATAGCTCGATTTCGGAAGTACCTTCGAGCGCCATTACGATGGGAATGGCAACGCTTATGAATGCCAAACAGCTTATATTGCCTGCATGGGGCGAAAATAAAGCGGGAATTCTCAAGGAAATTATCGAAGGAAAAGTGGACGATAATGTGCCTGCTTCGTTTATTCAGCAGCACAAAAATGCGAAGGTTGTTATCGACCTCAATGCCGCACAACAGCTTACACGAATCAGTCATCCGTGGTTAGTTAGTACATGTATCTGGACAGATAAATTGATTCGTCGTGCCATAGTTTGGTTGTGTAACGAAACCGGAAAACCGATTCTGAAACTCACCAACAAAGACTACAACCAACACGGATTGGACGAATTGCTGGCGCAATACGGTTCGGCATACAATGTGAATATTCGCATTTTCAACGATTTGCAACGCACCATTACCGGCTGGCCGGGCGGTAAACCAAATGCCGATGATAGTAACCGACCTGAACGCGCCCTACCCTACCCCAAACGCGTATTGGTTTTCAGTCCGCACCCCGACGATGATGTGATTTCGATGGGTGGCACATTCCAACGCTTAGTAGACCAGCATCACGATGTGCATGTGGCTTATCAAACTTCAGGGAATATTGCCGTGGGCGACGATGAAGTTATTCGATATGTGTGGATAATGCTCAACGTGCTCGACCGCTTTGATGCCAACAACGAAGAAATCAGAACGAAATACAAACGCATACTTCGATTTTTAACGGAAGAAAAACGCAGTGGCGATTCGGATATTGCCGATGTGCTATATCTGAAAGGGCAAATACGGCGAGAGGAAGCCCGTGCTGCTTGCCGGTTTGTGGGTTTGAAACCCGAAAATGTACATTTCCTCGATATGCCATTTTATGAAACGGGAAAAGTGCAAAAAGGAAAATTGACCGACAAGGACATTGAAAAAATAATTGACCTACTCGAAGAGGTGAAGCCTCACCAGATTTTTGTGGCTGGCGACCTTGCCGACCCGCACGGAACGCACAAAGTATGTTTGGATGCAGCCTTGGCTGCTATTCACGAACTGAAAGCAACATTGTGGATGAAGGAATGTCGTATTTGGATGTATCGTGGTGCGTGGGCAGAGTGGGAAATTGACCACATCGAAATGGCGGTACCTATCAGTCCCGAACAGCTGCGCCGAAAACGCAACTCCATTCTCAAACATCAATCGCAAATGGAAAGCGCTCCCTTTATGGGCAACGACGAACGCTTGTTTTGGCAACGTGCCGAAGACCGCAACCAAGCCACAGCCAAGCTCTACAACCAGTTAGGATTGGCAAGCTACGAAGCCATTGAAGCATTTGTGGAATATAAGGTGGAGTGATAAATGTAGAAATATTGAATTCGGGAAACGTATCAAATGAAAATTAGGTACGTTTCACATTGTCAGAACCTTATTTTTTACAATTTTATATAAATCTTCTTCTTGTATAAAATATGCCCTACTATCCAGCAGATAGCTACAAAAAGCACTGCAAACGCAAGCGATGCCGGATAATTGCCCAGCGTGGGTTGTAAAATATTTTTAAACAAATAGCTTTTTATAGAAATCCATTCGCCTTGCAATTCGAATCCAATATTACCTGTGAAAATAGAAAGTAAAGCCCCGAAAACATAAACAAACATGGGGTTTACGCCAAACGATTCGAAAAATACACTCCACTTTTTATGCCCTTTTATGTCGATAATCCAAACCAATAACCCAAGCAAAAGCGATGCTAAGCCAGTTGTAACAAGCACAAAACTTGAACTCCATATTTTTTTATTGATACCAAAACCATAATCCAACAAAAAGCCAGTAAAAAGCAACATGCTTCCCATGATAAAAAGCTGTTGAATTTTGGTGCCGTTATCTTTTGAATCGGAAATGAGTTTACCTGCCCAAAAACCAATTAATACATGTGCAATGCCTGGAATTGTACTAAGCAAACCTTCGGGGTCGAACGGAATTTTTGTTCCATCGGGCAGCGTTTCATTGTATATATGTGATATGCCCAAAACGGCTCTATCTACCACTGCCACGATACTATACTCGTTCAATTCATAGCTGTTGGTAATGCCAATTAGCAGCCAATAATCAAGCAACAAAATTGCCGAAAGCCATGGAATAAATTTTGGGCGAATAAGTAGTATTAAGCATGTGCCAACAAACGAAACTAAAGCCAGCCGTTGCAAAACGCCCAAAATACGAAGATTTTCGAGATTCGACACAGCTTGCCATAAACATTGACCCAATTCAATTTCGTCGCCTCGCATAGAGTTAAATTGCCGCATTGATAGTGAAAGCCAACCCAGTAAAATGCCAATCAGAAATAGCAAAATCGACCTGCGAAGTAATTTCAGAAACGTATCCGACGAAAATGTAAAGTTGAATTTTTTGTACGACAAAAACATGGAAACGCCCATGATAAACATAAAAAACGGAAAAACTAAGTCGGTGGGAGTTAGCCCATTCCACTGTGCATGACCGAGTGGCGCATACATAAAGCTCCAGCTTCCGGGGTTATTTACCAAAATCATTCCGGCAATGGTAATTCCTCTCAAAATATCGAGCGAAAGTAAGCGGGACTGTGTATTGTTAACAGTAGTTTTTGTCATGGAAAAAATGAATTTTATTTTTTATGAAATTCGACCAATCCACTCATAGGGCTTTTTTCTATTTTCCCAATTGTAATTCCACAATGCAAGGCAGCTTCATCGAGTACCGAACGAAGATGAAATGCAACAGAGCCAATAATCGAAGTCGCAAGTTGTTGATAAGCATACTGTTGCACATTTCGTTCGAAAAAAGCCACAAAACTGTTGTACACAATACTTCGTACTTCGGAGTGCTGTATGTTTTCGGATAAAAAAGGAGCGAATTGTGCTAAATACCTATTGGGGAACGGCTTTTTGTATACGTTTTCGAGAACCACTGCAGGTGTAAGTTGGTATTTTTCGAAAAATGTAGTTCTAATTTCTGTTGATATTTGATTTTTCAGACAATCAGCCATAAACAGCTTCGATAATACCGCTCCACTACCTTCGTCACCAAGTATAAAACCTAAAGGCGACACATTGCTAATAATCTTACTACCATTATAATAGCAAGAATTTGAACCTGTTCCTAAAATACAAGCAATGCCTTCTTCGTGCTGAAAAAGTCCACGCGCAGCTCCTAATAAATCGCTCTCCACTTCAATCCTAATTTTACCAAAATGTGCTAACAGTGCATTTCTTACCATCGCTTTTTTTTCGTCGAACGAACAGCCGGCGCCATAAAAGAAAATTGAACTAACCTCCGCAGCATTTAATCTGTCGACTAATTGTGTCTGAATTAAATCTTTTATTTCTGCTTCCGATTGATAAAACGGATTTATCCCATCAGTAAACACTTCATTTTCAATCTTATCGGAATTTAAAACTACCCAATGTGTTTTTGTAGAACCGCTATCAGCTATTAATATCATGATGTTTAAGAATTATTATTTTTACAAAATAAACAAAAAACACCGACCTAACCAAAATATATATGATAACAATGTGAACATCTACTTTTTTAAAAATAAAAAAATGATTACTTTTGACTGCTTTTAAAGTAAAAACCCATTAATATTTAGTCGAGAAATAGAATATATGAAGTTAATTAATTGTTTTATAGCTTATAGCAATATTGAAAATTCAGAAACTACGCTGAAAAATTTGCTTATATCCCCATTAGTAAATACCGTTTATTTACTTTCGAAAAATGATATTCCAGCTACAATGGAAGGTTGCGAAATAATTCCCATCGATTCGTTGCAAAGCACGGCTACCATTCGCAAAATTGCCGAAAAATCAGACACTGAATATTCGCTTATTTATACCAAAGATACTTCGCTCGAAATGGGTCAGTACGCCTTGGAGCGCCTGAGCAAAATCGCAGCTGATACCGAAGCGGGCATGGTTTATTCGGATTATTATCAAGTTGCTGATGGTGTTCGTTCTGCATATCCCGTTATCGACTATCAGGAAGGTTCGCTCCGCGACGATTTCAATTTTGGGTCGATATTTTTTTATAATGCTAAAAATTTGCGAAAGGCTGCTCACAAAATGAAAGACGACTATCAGTTTGCCGGACTTTACGACCTTCGTTTAAAAGTTTCACGCAAAGCAGAATTAGTGCATATCAACGAATATTTATATTCAGAAATTGAGTTCGACACCCGTAAAAGTGGCGAAAAACAATTCGATTATGTTGACCCAAAAAACCGAGCAGTACAAATAGAAATGGAACAAGTCTGTACAGCACATCTGAAAAAAATTGGGGCATACCTCAAACCAGAGTTTACAAAAATAGAGTTCAACGAGGGCAATTTTCCGGTTGAAGCTTCGGTTATTATCCCTGTACGCAACCGCGTAAAAACGGTCGACGATGCTATTCGTTCGGTACTTTCGCAAAAAGCAAACTTTGCGTTTAATCTTATTGTAGTCGATAATTTTTCGAACGATGGTACAACTGAAATAATTCAGGAAATTGCCAAAACGGATTCACGCTTAATTCATATTATTCCCGAACGCAACGATTTGGGCATTGGCGGTTGCTGGAATGCAGGTGTTGACTCTGAACTCTGTGGGAAATTTGCCATACAGCTCGATAGCGACGATATTTATCAGGACGAAAATACCTTGCAAAAGATTGTGGACGCCTTTTACGAACAAAACTGCGCCATGGTCATCGGTTCGTACACCATGACTAATTTTACCATGGAAACCATTCCTCCGGGACTAATCGACCACAAAGAATGGACACCCGAAAACGGACGTAATAACGCTTTGCGCATCAATGGCTTGGGTGCCCCACGTGCATTTTACACACCCGTACTGCGCGAAATAAAAGTGCCAAATACCAGTTATGGCGAAGATTATGCGCTCGGTTTACGCATTAGTCGCGAGTATCAAATTGGCCGCATATACGACTCTGTTTACCTATGCCGCCGTTGGGACGAAAACTCTGATTCCTCACTCGATGTTGTAAAAATGAACGGACATAATTTGTATAAGGATAAAATCAGAACAATTGAGCTGAAGGCGAGAAAGAAATGAAGAATCTGCCCCAAGCCCCTAAAGGGGATGTGAATTAG
>CAMDNO010000241.1 GCA_945902955.1 Porphyromonas cangingivalis | reverse complement strand
TGTGCAAATTGATAAGTGCAGAGTCAAAGTACTTTTAATTCAATTGTTTAGTTAGTTTTTCACGATATTCACTTGGTGTTAGTTTATATTCTTCTTTAAAATATTTACTAAAATAGCGTGGCGTATTGAATCCTACTTCATAGGCTATTTCGGCAACCGAGAGCTGACTTTTTTCCAATAACTGAACCGAACGTTTCAGGCGTATGACGCGAATAAACTCAATGGGCGATTTTCCGGTAATGGCAAGCATCTTTTTATATAAATTTACCCTGCTCATATTCAGGAGTTGACTTAATTCCTCGACTGAAAATTCGGCATTCGAAATATTATCTTCGACCAACAGTATTGCTTTTTGAATCAGTTTTTCGTCCAGCGAAGTGATTTGGATTTCTTTGGTTGTAATTTCCATTTTTGCCTGAAAACTTTTTTGCGAAGCGCGTTGCCGGTTTTTGATGTTTTGCACTTTGAGTAACAACGATTCCATGTTGAATGGTTTTGTTATATAATCCTCTATTCCTATTTGCAGGCTTTGCATTTTTGCCTCGTCGGACATTTTAGCTGTGAGCATTAAAATAGGAATATGCGAAGTGCGAATATCAGTTTTGAGTGCTTTACACATTTCCATACCATCCATCACAGGCATCATCAAGTCCGAAATAATTAAGTCGGGCACTAATTCCTGCGCCTTTTCAAGTCCTGACTGACCGTTTTCGGCTTCAACAATCTGATAAATTTCCGTCAGAATATCACGTAAAATGGTGCGTACATCCTCGTTGTCTTCTACAAGTAGCAATGTTGGTAAATCCGGGTTAATGGTCTCGTTTTTATGAATATAAGGATTATTCTTTTTGCGAATATAAAGTGCTGAGTCGTGCGACGATTCAATAAGTTCGAGCGGAACAATAACACTAAAAGTGCTTCCTTTGCCGGGTTCACTTTTTAATTCAATGTTTCCGTGCATTAATTCGATGTATTTTTTTACCAGATTTAATCCTATACCACTCCCCTGAAGCGATTGAGTAGTTTGTGGTACCTGATAGAAGCTATCGAAAACACGTTGCTGATACTCTTCGGCAATGCCAATTCCGGTATCCGCAACATCAAAACGTACAACTACTCGTTTCGATTCGTGCTGTAAATCCACTAATATATCGAGTTTTACGTCACCATGCTCCGGTGTAAATTTCATTGCATTTGAGAGTAAGTTTGTGAGAATTTTTCGAAGTTTATCACTATCAAAATTTACCCAAAGCGATTTTACAGGACTTGAAAACCGAGCTGAGATATGCTTTTTGTCGAAACCTTCGTTGAACGAAAGGAATAATTCTTTGCTAAAATCTACAATATCTCCCTTAACATCAACCAATTCCTGTCCTGTAATTTCGAGTTTGCGAAAATCGAGGACCTGATTTACCAAGGTAAGTAATTGATTGGCATTGCGGCGCATCATTTCTAACTGACCACGAACGTGTGTGTCGAAAGTTTGGTTTATTAAATTTTCGAGCGGCGTAAGTATTAATGTAAGAGGAGTGCGAAATTCGTGGCTAATATTGGTGAAAAACTGCAATTTCATTTCGTCCAACTTGTGTTCCTTTTCGGCTTCCATGCGTTCCTGATTGCGTTTGATACGCAACTGCAACTGCCTGTAAGCAACATAAAGTGCCAACAGAATAAGCAAAAAGTAACCAAATCTTGCCCAGCCCGAAAGCCACCAAGGAGGAAGTACAACTATCTGTATTTGTGCTTCGTTTTTACTTACAGCTCCACCTTTGTAAACAGCTTTTACGGTAAGCGTATATTTTCCGGGACTCAAGTTTGTAAACGTAGCCAGCGAACTGTTTTCGTTGGTTTTAATCCACTGCGAATTAAATCCATCGAGTTTATAGAGGTAATGCGTAACTTGCGGCATGTAATAATTCAGCGATGCAAATTCGATAGAAAAGAAATTCTGACTGTGTCGTAGTGTTATTTTAGGAGCTTCGGTAATGCTTTTTTCCAAAACCAACTGACCGTCGTATTTTTTTCCGGCTTCGATATTTTGGTTGTAAATCTGAAAATTGGTAAAAACAATATTCCCTTCGTTCACCTTGTTTTTTAGTTTATTTAAATCAAAATAATTAACACCACTTACACCACCAAAATAGATTCGATTATGCGAAGTACGTATAGCAGCCTTGTAATTAAGGTTCGAATTTTCGAGTCCATCTTTTTCGTTATAGCTCACAAAAAGGGGTTTGAAATTGTTCAAATTATCTGTAAAATGAAGTTGACAAACACCTTTCACTGTTGAAATCCACAAGTCTGAATTTTCATCTTCCACTATAGTCTGAATTACATTATCGGGTAAGCCATCCTTTTCGGTGTAAAGCAAAAACTTCTTGATTTTGGGATTATAGCAGTATAAACCCTTTAAAGTCCCTATCCAATACAAACCTCTGCTGTCTTTAAAAACCAAATTTACGTGACTATTCACAATTTCTTTATCATTTTGTTCGAAGTAGTTTAAATTGTCGAACCTGTTTTCTGCAAGATTGTAAGTGTCAACACCACCAGCCGAACTTATAATCAGATATGGATAATCCATTGTGAGAGACATTACAAATTGCGATTTTAATGCGCCTCCACCTACATCCAAATGGGCAATTCTGTTCATTTTTGAGTCGAAACCATCCACGCCACTACCTAGTGTAGCTAACCACATATTTCCGTTTGGTTCGAATGCAATATCCCAAATACTGTTTGATGATATGCTGTTGTTATTCCGACTGTTATGGATGTAGTTTGTAAACTTTTTTCCATCGTAGCAACTCAGCCCACCAAGGTAGGTGCCAATCCAGATACGTCCCTGTGCATCGGTTTTCAACGATACAATCACATTGCCGGGCAGCGAATGGGGGTTTGATGGTTGATGTTTGTAAACGGTATATTTACCGGTAATTTTATCCTTGCGAGCCAAACCTGAACCGTTTGAGCCTAGCCACAAATTACCTGCTTTATCTTCCAAAAACACATTTACATCGTTGAATGGCAGACTATAAGGATTGTTAGTTGTGGCTCTTTCGGTTTCGAATTTAAGAATGTTCGGGTGATAAAAATTCATTCCCTGCTTAAATGTCCCTATCCACATAATTCCCATATTGTCGCAATACACGCACTGAAGTGAATTGTGCGAAATACCATGCACATTGTTTTCGTTGTACGAAATTTGTTGAAAAGCTCCTGTTTTTTTGTTGTAAACATTCAGCCCACCTTGGTCGGTAGCAATCCAGATTAAACCGTTTTTGTCTTCGGTCAAATGGTTGATAGTATTACTCGTAATGGATGTTTGGTTCGGCTGTTTTAAAAATCTTGTCCAGCTATTTTGCTTTCGGTTATAGTAGGCCATGCCGTCGCCCATATTGTAAAGCCACAAATTGGCATCACTATCCACAAAAAGTTTGGTGTACGAATCAGTTGTGTGTGTGTTAAAATATGCTAAAGCTACATACTCCTTTATTAGCTTGTGGGTTCGGTAATTGCGCTCTTCTATTAAACCTTTTTGGTAAACTATCCAATACCGATTTTTTTGAGAAACAATATTTTGAATAATACCATATTGTTGTATATGTTTTTTGTTTTTGGGGAACTTAATAAAAAGCTTCTTATTTACATCGTAGCAATATAAAAAATCGCGCCCTGTGAGCCAAAAATTTTTATGACTGTCAATGTTTTCAAAAGTTAACTCTCCATCTTTGTTTCCCCATCGATTATATTCCGCTTGAATATTCCGTTCGAATTTTTCGGTCGCCGGATTAAAAATAACCACGCCACTAAATGTTCGAATCCATAGTCGTTTATCGTGAGCTTCTTCGATAGCTAAAATATAGTTGTTGGGAATAGAGCACGAATCGTCTTCACTGTGCTGATACACTTTTACTTTCGTGCCATCAAAGCGGTTCAATCCATTTCGGTTGCCGAGCCACAAGAATCCTTTGCTGTCCTTGAGGATGCAATTCACCTGATTGTCGGACAAGCCATCCTTGGTTTTTACGCTGCCAAAACGGTAATTTTCGGCAGAAGTTGCTGTTGCAATAAACCAAATTAGTAAGCTGAAAAGAATTGATTTTTTACGCATTAGATTTTTTATTTAAACCACACCGATAGCTATCGGTGGACACAAAAGAGAATCATTTATCTGCCCCTAACCCCTAAAGGGGAACAGAAATTACTTTCGTCTGTTAAATTCTGAATACTTCAATACATTGTTAATAACTTCGCATAGCACTCTTTAAGCCCCTTTAGGGGTTTGGGGCGGGAAGATTGAATCATTTTACAATATCCAAACTCATTTTATCAATATATAAAAATTCTTTATTGATTTCTGTACTAAAAACTCGAACAATATTCACTCCTTTTTTGAGTTTTACGGTTATAGAATTTGTTGCCCAATCGCTTTTTGAGGCAGTTGGTTTCAAAATAAAATTATTGCTTTTTGTTTTATTTACAGCTATTTGAATCTTGTTTTCCCAACCTTTTCCGGCAGAGTATTTTAAATTTATTCTATATTTTCCTGCTTTCGAAACATTAAATTCAAATACCACTTCGCCCAATGCTTTGCGGTCGAAACCGGCCAAAAAGCCCATGCTCGAATAGCCGAAAACCTTCGTGCCAATGCCGGCTGTGGCATATAATTTTCCACCCACTTCGGCATGTTCGGCTTCGTAAGTTAATAAGTTGGGATAGGTAGCCCAAGCTTGTTTGAAGTGTGAGAATGCGCCGGCATTTTTACGAGTATTTTCGACAATTCCGTTATTTTCGTTGCTGAATAGTTGTGTGCTGTCGATGCTGTAATTGTAGCAACCGGTTTTGCCTACCAAATCTTGTTTTTTATTGGAATATACGCCTGTAACATGTATATCGTGACTGCCCGAATTGATTTTCACATTGTAATCGTCGCCATCTTTGTACACATTGTTATCAATTTTGTAAAACGAACTGCCATTGTCCATATACACGCATTGTCCCCACATCACGCGGTTCATGTAATTATCGTTTATATAACTCCACTGTTCTTTTTCGTTGCCTCCGAGTGTATAAATGGAGCCGCCATCAGCTAATTCGAGCATCACGTTTTGCACAAAATTGTTGTTGATGCGGTTGTTTTTCATAACCGTTTGCGGGTAAGTTGTCCATCCCCAACCGATATGCATACCCGAGTAAGGCATATTCATCACGGTATTTCCCTGTATGAGCATGTCCACCGGAAAAGCTGCAGCAATACCCGTAGCGGAGCGGTATT
>CAMDNO010000240.1 GCA_945902955.1 Porphyromonas cangingivalis | reverse complement strand
AATTTTTGAATGTTTTTTGGTACCGAGTTCCAACTGCTTCCCCACGACTTGAGATATTCATTAAAAAATTCAGTCATTGCAGCATCCGTCGGTGCCAGCAATCCATTATGGCGTTCTACCGAATACGTACTACTCACAACCAATTCGTCATGTATGTTAATAGGGAATGTACTGGTATAATTTAGATTATATAAATCTGCTACCTGCAGACCCTCGTCGGCTCCTTGTTGAGCTAATGTAGCTGTACTATTGAACTGAAAAACAGATTTGTTGTGTATGAGCTGTAAGAAGGTACCATAACTTCCGCTTTCTAATAACTGTTCAGCATTTTTGAGTGGTTCTACCACTTTGTCAATTAAATACACAAATCCGTTTTCGGCAAAAATTTCATTACCAATTATTTGCGAATTAGCGTAATATACTTCTCCACTTGTGTAAGGTCTGTCGAAATAAAAGCTATAGTCGGCAGCATTTAAGCCTTTGGCGTTCATAAAACCATCGAAAAACAAAGGTACGTGCTTTGGTGAGCTTGTATATACGGTACGGTCTACTGTACCAGCAGTATTTTCGGGAACAATAATATCATAAGGCTCATTGCCCGACAAAAAACGCTGAACTTTGTATATTTTGTTAGGTTCACGCAATAAAGTTCTTCGCTTAAACGCAGTGGGTTTATTGTTCGAAATGTCGGAGAGGTTAATCCACCCGCGCGAAGAAAGATTCTGTAATTGATCTTTGCTCCATGGCATAGGTAGAATGTGGTATTTTACAATTGTTTGCTTTACCGTAGAGTCAATATTTGCAGGATCGAAAGTGCCGTATTTTTCTGTTAAATATATTTTCATAACACTGTCCGAAGGTACAAAAACGGCATAAGTTCCTGTTTTGTCCAGCAATTTATCGTAGCCTGTGTCTATCATGAACTGCGAAAAAATGGACATGTTCTTCTGACCTGCTATAAGCGTGAAAATTTTCCCCTGCAATCTTTCCGGACGTTGATATTTTTCAATATTTTCAAATCTATCCGTGCACGAAACACAAAATGCTACAACTAACAATCCCAATAATTTAGAGGTCAGTGCGGTTTTCTTTTTTTGATTTTTGATTAACATAACTAATTGAAAATATTAAATAATATGTTTTATTCTGACCCCCAACCCCCAAAGGGGGCTAAGACACATTCTCCAAAAAAGATATGAGAAATTAAAGATACTGCGTCTTAAATCCCCCTTTGGGGGTTGGGGGGTCACATGACAAATAATTTAAGAAACATATCAATAATAAACTCTACTTACATATTTGCTTTTTCAAGAAATAATATCCATTAAAAAAAACAGAGGTCAGATTTTACTAATTTGATCTGACCTCTGATTGTTAAAACATTGAGAAGTCCTAAAAGAGATGTTTACCTTTTCATAAATTTATCAACAACAGTTTTGCCTTCTGTGTCTTTCATTTCGATAAGATAAATACCTTTTGATAAATCGCTAACGTTTAATTTGTTACCGTAAAGAACGCCCGTCGAGATTACATTCATACCGGTTAGGGTGTAAACCTTTACTGAAACTAAATCAATACCGGCAATGTTAAGAATGTTTGATACCGGATTTGGGAATATTTCCACAGCTGATCTCGGATTTACAGTATTTCGAATCAAACCACTGAATACATCTTCGGCAAGTTTGTATGTTACTTTTGTTGTTCCATCGGCAGCAGTAACTTCAATAACATCGTCGATATTAACATAGCCCATTGACCGTTCGAAACCAGCTTTATCCAACAATTTAATAGTTGCACCTTTGGTAGTGTAAACCATTGACAGTAAACTTGCACTTGTAATACTGAAAGGTGTATTCACAATCAATTTCTTTTCTTGATCAATTTCCAATAGAGAAGAATATAAGATTGCTTCGTTGCTTGGAGTTGCAAAGTCGAAGCTGTAAGTTGCTTTATCATTGTTTTCAGCAACAACTTCCAACATCTGACCTTCGTTAACCATTACGTCAAATATCAAACTATCTAAGTTGTGAATTTTAAATGACTGTAATGCACCGTTAGCATCGTAAACATACAACAGTGATTTTTGGCTAACTTCGAGTTTATCTACGGCTTCTTTAAGTGTCATGGTTGGGGTTACTCCGGTAACTTTATTGCCGGTAACGGTTAAGCCTGAACCTGATTTTGCTATCAACGAAGTATTATTGTCTAACGGTGAATTTATCAATTTGTATATAGTTGTATTTACTCCATCACCCGATGTTACTTCCAATACATCATTTTCGGCTAAAGCTTCACTTTCGCTAAGCACAGTTGTGCCACGTTTGAAAACAAAGGTTTGTGAAGCATCTGCTTTATCTAATACCAATGCTATGGAAGTTGGTGAGTAACCACTTATACTACCTGCAATTGTCAGATTATCGCCTGTATATCCCGGCGTCACTTTCATTTTCACTGAGGTAACAGTTGATAAGAAATTGGTAACCTTATTCATAATATGAAGCCCTATATCCGATACCCCTTTGGTATCACTCCAACCTATGTCAATTGTACGTTTTACTATCCATTCCGACGATTCTGCAGTTTCGTTTCCACCGCCAATACGCTCCAGATTTCCTTTGGTAACAGTTGGTTTTCGAAGTAATGTATAGCCGTTATCAGCGGGTGCAATATAACGTCCGGCAATTGAATCTTTAATAAATTCGAAACGATCGATAAGCTCATAAGCAGCAGGATCTTTCACATTTTTTGTGCCATCCAGAATTGAATCGTTCAGTATCTTCAACATCCATATATTTCGACGTGGGACAGACCATATTGGGTTTGACTGTTGCCAAAGAGTTTGCGATAAATCAGACCAGGCTTTTACAGGAGCAGTAATACCATTTCCTTTGAAATTAAAATTACTTTCTTGTGCTATTTTGTTATGAGAAGAAACATTTAGCTGAGCAGTACTCATCACCCAAACATCATTGCCTTTTACCCATGGGTCAGTTTGATTATCATCTTTCAAAAATCCTCTGCCAATGTACGGATTTTCGGCAGTAGGTGTTGCCAACCAAGCTGTTTTACTGCCATCGGCTGCCCAACGTTTGGATGGTACATAATGAGTTCTGTAAACATTAATACCATTTTTTGTTGAGTTGTATGAATTATCAAAAGTTGCAACAGCTTGTTGCCATGTTTGCGTTTGTGTACCACCCACAATCATATACCTGCTTAAATCCAAATCCTCAGTGCCCGGGTTGTAAATCTCAAGCGCATACCCCGAGGTAGATATCCCCCAAATCATTTCGGAAATAAATGGTTCGGCAATATAGGGCTGTACCGGTGTTCCAAGTTTTTTGAATATAAAATTGTATGTTAACGAAATGGTATCGCTTTCGGATGTTACAGTTACCGAAGTCATTCGCTGTTCTATACTTCCATCAAGATTTGTAGCGTTTTTAACCTTAAATTTTGCCCTTGCATCCTGTGTTTTGAAATGCAAAGCCGGAATTTTTGTTTCGTCGTAAGCCAATTCTACTAAGTATTCGGTTTTTAAAGTTGTAAATTCGGGTAATGCGTCGCTTTCATTCCACTTTGGATATCGAGTTGGATCAACATCCGGCCATGTTACTGCGCTTAATTGTGCACTATTGCCTTTTGCGTAATCGCTTACGGCTATAAAGTAATCTTTTACCGTTAATCCGTTTTCGGATGTTACACGCAATTTATCGCCAAACTTAAGGTCAACTCTGTTTTGTCCATCTACAAATACAAATTCCCATTTTGCTTTTTCGGGTTTGTCAAGATATTTTAATAAACTATCAGTTCGTGTAGCAAACGATACATTTATAATAGAGTCTGTTACCAAGCTCGAAGATAAATTGTAGACAAAGCCACCCGACCAATAATTAGTATAGGTAGTGTCGGGTAAATTTGTAATGGAGTCTGTTCCGATTTTCATAGACTGCAATAAACGACGTTTTGGAAATACAACTGCAATATCTGAAGCTGGTTCGCGAACCTGCAACGTGTAATCGGCTTGTTGAATTTCGGTGCCAACTGCATAAAACGAGAACATATCGCCGGTACGAGCAGTATAAGATGCTGAATCGGCAAAAACGGCATTTTGTTTGTATCCCCACGACATGCCTGATCCCAAATTAAAATAGCGAGCCAATGAATCGCCACGTACAATTTGCCAGGGTATCGATATGGTTTTAGCTCCATTATCTACCTGAATCAACGAAGGGTTTTTTGCAGTATAATTCAAAGTTGAATTACCGTGAACACCTACCGATGTAAATGCCATATCTTTCGATGTGTTTTTGGGAACTACCAGCCACTCCGAAGTTGCTGCATCGAGACCACGCGATTGATCCCAATTCAGATTTCCTTTGTCGATATTTGACTTGCGTACCATCACGCTTCTTGTCATAGCATCAACCACACCCGCAATAGGTAAAATTTTAGATCCCTTATTGTTCCTGTCGCCAGCGCTTGTGCTTTCGTCAGGATACCAGAAATGGTTAAACTGGTCGATGTAGGTGGAGTCTTTTGAGCCATCGGCTTTGATATATTTCCAATGGAGTAGATAGCCAGCACTGCTTTCGGCACGTAGGAGTTGTCTATTTGCTGATATAGAGTCTTTTCCATAACATTGCCATTCGGGTTTGTTAATCCAGCCGTACAAATTTAAAGTTTCGTCCTTGTGCACAAATTGATTTCCTTTTTGTGCCAGGGCAGTATTATGAAACGGAATACCCGAATAGCGGCTATTATTTGCATCCCAAACTGTTGAAACCACATACGATTGGCCGGGTTGAATAACACCTTTCAGATATACTTTACCAAGTGTTTCGTCAACCGCAAAATTGAGACGATTAAAACTAATGGCACTATCAGAATACTCAGTACAGCGCGTATTGAAATGTACTGAATGAATAGCGAATGGTTCCAAGTTGATAGCAGTATCGCCTAAGTTGGTAATTTCAACATAAGCCTGCGATTCAGCGTCGGGGCGAACTTCGGTAATAATTAACTTGGGAAGTAATAAGCCCGGAATGTTAATCTTTTCGGCAAGCACCTTGAATAAAGTTGCTGCAATTACAATAATTAGTAGTAAAGTAAGTTTTCTCATGATATTAAATTTTTATAAACTTGAAGTTACAAAAGTAGGACGTTTATATATGTTTTAAGGGATAAAAAAGTGAAAAATATAAACCAATATTGTGCATATTAAATATGAATATCGGGATTATTCCCTGATTGTTAGTTTTTGTACGTACGTTCTGTTTTGCTTGTCCACTACTTTTACAAAGTATAAGCCGGCATGCA
>CAMDNO010000239.1 GCA_945902955.1 Porphyromonas cangingivalis | reverse complement strand
TTACTGAACTCGACCTCACTATTATACCTTTCCCTTCATCGGAAATAACCGCCGACGTATCCATGTCGTATCAAAATAGCGAAAAATACAATCCGTACACCAAAGAAGTTCCTCAATCTGTGCTAAATGAGTTTTCGGATTATTACGTGAAGCTGTTTAAGATTTTTGTAAAGCATAAAAATGTAATCGACCGAGTTACTTTCTGGGGTGTGAATGATGGGCAATCGTGGCGAAACTATTGGCCTATTAAAACCCGTACCGATTATCCTTTGCTTTTCGACCGTGATAATAAGGCAAAACCGGTGGTAGAAAGAATTATTAATGAAATAAAGTCTTCTGAATCAATCAATAAATTGGCTGATTTGGATTAATTATACAATGCTAATATTATGAACAAGCTAAAATGTATTTTTTTGCTTCTTGGTATTTGCTCATTGGCTTATAGTCAATCTACACGACTCGACCAAATAAGCTTAACCAATGGAACCAATGGTTTTGGATCGATAAAAATCAACCGATCAACAATGGGAAATCCATTGAAAATAAACGCATTAACATACTCAAATGGTGTAGGCGTGTTTTCGCCATCCGAAATTAATCTGAATTTATTTGGAACTGCATCCCGTTTTCAGGCCACAGTTGGCATTGATGATGATGTGTCTGCTAAACCCAATGAAGCAAATTTGGAGTTTAAGGTTTTGGCTGATAATAAACTTGTATGGTCGAGTGGTATAATGAAATATACCGATACCGAACGAACAAAAACGATAGATATAGATATTACGGGCAAGAATTATCTCACACTTATCACTACCAATGGCTCGGATGGTGTAAATGCGTCGGATCATGCCGACTGGGTTGCAACAACAATTACTTACAATGGCACTAAACCGGTTTGTGTTCCCAAAAGCAGTGTGATTCTTACACCAAAAATCAATAATGGGAATTACTTTTTTGCCAAAACGGATACGCCCCTTATGACTCGTTTCAATGTCTCCTCTTTTTATCCAACTACGATTTCTATCACTAATTTACCTTCCGGCTTATCATATAATTCCACTTGCAATTTAGTTTCGGGTAAAATTTTAACTCCTGGCGTTTATACTTATTTGTTGAAAGCACAAAACGAATATGGCGTTGATTCAATGAATATTACGTTGGATGTTCGGGATGTGCTGGATGCACCAACACCGCCTATGGGCTGGAACTCGTGGAACGTTTTCGGTGCTGATTTTGATGAATCGAAACTAAAAGGAATTGCTGATGCAATGGTTAGTTCGGGGATGAAAGATGCCGGATATACCTATTTAATTATCGACGACTTGTGGGCAGCTGCTACGCGGGATGCGAATGGTTTGTTGCAACCCGATGCTGCCAAATTTCCCAATGGCATGAAAGCATTGGCCGACTATATGCATTCGAAAGGGATTAAACTCGGTATTTATTCCGATGCTGCTCTAACTACCTGTGGTGGCTCATTGGGTAGCTATGGCAACGAGGTAAAAGATGCCAATCAGTTTGCGGCATGGGGCATTGATATGCTTAAATATGACTATTGCAATGCGCCATCCGATGTGGCGGCTGCTACAGCCCGATACAAAACGATGGGCGATGCTTTAAAAAACTCCGGACGTAAAATCCTATTCAATATTTGTGAATGGGGACAACTGAAACCCTGGTTATGGGCATCGGATGCGGGCGGTCATACTTGGAGAACCACCTGGGATAGTCGTGATATTTGGAATCATGGTTCGTATGATGGCGGACATTGCGGTGTAATTCAAGGGTTGGATAACCAAAAAGGATTGGAGTATTATGCAGGACCAAACAGGTGGAACGACCCTGATATGGTTATGGCCGGATTGTATGGCACCGGAAAATCATCGTCGAATGCTGGTGCCAATGGTATGTCTGATTTAGAATATCAATCGCAATTTTCGTTGTGGTGTTTGCTGGCCGCACCTATTCAAACGTCGTTTGATGTAACAACAATAAGCGACGCTACCAAACGAATTTTGACCAATGCCGAAGCAATAGCCGTAGATCAGGATGTGCTTGGACAGCAAGCAAGCCGCATTGCTAAGTCGGCAGATACAGATATTTATGTAAAAGATTTAGCCGATGGAAGTGTGGCGGTTGGTTTGCTTAATCGCAATAATACCATTAGTCAGGATATTACACTCAACTGGTCGGATATTTACTTGTCGGGAGTTTGTACAGCTCGCGACCTGTGGCTTCATGCCGATTTAGTAACCAACGATACAGGCATTACGCTCACAGTAGCGCCACACGAAACCAGATTGTTGAAAATTATACCTGCAGTAAAATCTGGCGTTTCAAATATAATTGAATCGAAATTTAATTTTAATGCCTATTTTAAAGATAAGAATCTTCATGTTGATTATCAATTGTTGGACGATAGCAGTAACGTTAAAATTGAACTATTTAATATTAATGGCTCAACTGTTTCGCTGATTGAAAACAAAGCGAAAGAAAAAGGCAGTTACAAAAAAAGTATGGATTGTTCCGATTTATTGGCGGGCTTTTATATCTGCCAATTGCAAACTTCAGATGGTCAGGTCTGTAAAAAAGTGATTTTGAATTAAATTATTATGAATCTAACCACTCTCTATTCCCCTCTTCCTCCCTCTCCATTCCCGCAAGCGGGACAAGTTTCCGAGGGTTGGGGGTGAGGTTGGGGTAGGGGGTTAATTATAAACACAATGAAAACCCCACGTTATTTAGTTCCGGATTTATTTATGGCCGACCCTTCGGCGCATGTTTTTAACGGAAAATTGTATATTTACCCTTCGCACGATGTGGAGTCTGGAATTGCCGAAAACGATAATGGCGACCATTTCGACATGCGCGATTATCACGTTTATTCGCTGGATAGCATTGATGCTGAGGCTGTAGATCATGGCATTATTTTGGCTGTAACAGATATTCCATGGGCTGGCAGGCAGCTTTGGGATAGCGATGTGGCTTTTAAAAATGGCAAGTATTATCTGTATTATTCGCTGAAAGACAAAAACGATGTGTTCCATATCGGTGTGGCCATTAGCGATAAACCCGAAGGTCCATTTTTACCACAGGAAAATCCGATAAAAGGCAGTTATTCTATTGACCCTTGTGTGTTCGAAGATGAGGATGGTGCGCATTATATCTATTTTGGAGGACTTTGGGGCGGACAGTTGCAGCGCTATCGCAACAATAAAGCCATTGAGTGCGGACAGGAACCTGCTGATAATGAGCCTGCATTGTGTCCAAAGGTGGTGCGATTGACCGATGATATGCTTGAGTTTAGTGCTGAGCCACAAGACTTGTTGATTTTGGACAAAAACGGAGCGCCTTTAGCAGCCGGCGACCACGACCGACGCTTTTTTGAAGCTTCGTGGATGCATAAATACAATGGCAAGTATTACTTCTCGTACTCCACCGGAAACACACATTTGCTGTGTTATGCCATTGGCGATAATCCTTATGGACCATTTACGTATCAGGGCGTAATTCTAACACCGGTTGTTGGTTGGACAACACATCATTCTATTTGCGAATTTCAGGGCAAATGGTATCTTTTTCACCACGATAGCGTACCGTCGGGAGGTAAAACATGGCTTCGTAGCATGAAGGTGGTTGAGCTCGAATACAACGACGATGGAACAATAAAAACGATAGAAGGAATGAAGTAATTTATTATAAAAAATGGTGCAAAGCAGAACTAATTTCGCTTCGCACCATTTTCTGTATTTATTCTTTTTCCATAAACTCAGTTGGCGTAACACCATAGAACATTCGAAAACGATAGGTGAAGTGTGATGGGTTACTAAAACCAATTGAATAAGCCACTTCAGCAACGCTTAATTTTTTTTCTTTAAGCAAAACTACCGCATATTTCAGTCGGAAAATTCGGATATAGTCTTGTGCCGAAATATTGACTAATTCGCGCATTTTCCTGTTTAAATGCACCCTGCTTATTCCAACTTCATTACACAAAAATGTTACATTGAGTCGTTCATCCGAAAGGTTGTTGGTAATAACATCGTTGATTTTTTTCATTAATTTATCATTATGTGACGTTATTTCCACATCCGGCATTTCAAAATTTGACTCTTTACCGTAATGATATTCAAGGTTTTTGCGCATTTGCAGCAGTTTTTCGACACGCGTTTTAAGAATTTCGGTGTTAAAAGGCTTCACCATATATTCGTCGGCCCCAGCTTCTAATCCTTCTTTTATGCTTTCCATGGTGTTTTTGGCAGTAAGCAGAATAATAGGAATGTGCGAAGTGATGTAATTTTCGCGTACCATTTTACAAAATGAAATTCCATCCATTCCGGGCATCATTACATCCGAAATAATTAAATCGGGTGGCGAAGTAAAAATGCTTTTAATAGCCGTGGTGGCTGTAATGCTTTCTACCACATTGTAATTATCGCATAATTCTTTACATAGATACGACCGAATTTCGTTATCATCTTCAACAATGTGAATGGTCATTCGTTTTTTCGATAATTTTTCGGGTTTTTCAGCATTTGTTTCAAGCTCCATCTTTTCAACTGCCTCTAATTCAGGAATTGATGTGCTATAAAGTTGTTCCGGATTATAATAATCTACAATTTCAGTATCACTAAAATGCTCTTTTCCCAATGGTATTTCGATAGTCAAAATGGCACCTTTCACATCATTACGATTTTCGGCAGTTATTTTTCCATGATGCAAATTAATGAGCAATCGGCACAAATGAAGTCCGACACCGGTACCTGAATTTTTAGGAAGTGGATTATAACTTTGTACAAATCGATCGAAAATAGATTCAAGCATATCAGGCTCAATTCCTGTTCCCGAATCAATAACTTCGATGCGCAAGGTGTTGGGTAGCTCCTGTGGCGTGCTTACCATAACTACAATTTCACTTTCGGGAGGCGAAAATTTAAATGCGTTTGATAAAAGATTGATAATTACTTTTTCGAAATGCGTAGGATCAATATATGCATATATTTCCGACAACTCGGACTGAACTGTTAATTCGACTCTTTTTTCATCTGTATGGAATTGAAAATCAGCAGTTATATTTCGCAGATAGCTTAAAATTTCAATTTTGCTAACTTTAAGCGTAAATTGACCTTTATCAATTTTACGAATGTCCATTAATTGGTTTACAAGGTTCAACAACCGTTGTGCATTGCGATGCATCATTTGGAAAAGATCGCGGTTTAAGTCGGTAGCATCTTTTAATAATCGTTCGAGTGGACCTAAAATAAGCGTAATTGGCGAACGAATTTCGTGCGAAATATTAATGAAAAACTGTAATTTCATTTCATTCATTTCGTTCAAATGTTTCAATCGTTCGCGGTCTAATTTGTCTTGTTGTTTCCCTTTGGTGTATTTATAAGCCATATAAATTACCAGCGACAGCAAAAGTATGTAGAGCAACTTCATCCATATTGTAGCCCACCATGGGGGCAATACAACTATTTGTATGGTACGTTCCTGAATTAAATTATTCATTTCGGCCTTTACAAT
>CAMDNO010000238.1 GCA_945902955.1 Porphyromonas cangingivalis | reverse complement strand
AAATTTAGATAGGTCAATAGACATACAAACATAAAAAAATAAGTTTTACAATTTAAAATCAATCGTTATGAAAACCAAATTATTTTTAGCAGCTATGCTTTTTACAGCAGGCACATTTTTAGTAAATGCACAGCCCCCTCGCTCTGGTGCAGGAGCTGGTCAAGGTCAGGGTCAAGGTCAAGGTCAGGGTCAAGGACGGAATATGGCAACTCCCGAAGAGCGTGCCAACCATATTACAGCAGAGCTGGCACTTACAGAAGCTCAAAAAGCGAAGGTTTTGGAGCTTTTTAAACAGGACGAAGTGAAAGTGAAGGCTTTTAGAGAAGAATTGAAAGCGCTACGCGAAAAAAATGAAAAAATGAGCGATGCACAACGCGAAAAATATGCAGCTCAACGTAAAGCCCACGATGCAGAATTAGAAAAAATTATCGGTGCCGAAAAAATGACTCAATGGCAATCGCAGCACAAGGCTGATATGCAAAAAATGAAAGGTCAACAAGCACAAGCACAGGGCAAAAATCATGAAGTTAACAAGTCGGGCGAGCATCGCCCGGAAGTTAGAGCTGAAAGAGCCCAAAAAATGAAAGAAAATTTTACACCCGAAAAAAGAGCTGAGCGCTTGAAAGCAGAATTAGGATTGAGCGATACTGAAAAAGATGCTTTGGTGAAATTATTTGATGCCGAACAGAAAAAAATATCAGAAGAACGCAAACAGAAAATGGAAGAAAATCGTAAATCGCACGATGCTGAAATAGAAAAAATTATTGGGAAAGAAAAAATGGCTAAATACAAAGAATTACAGAAAAGGAATATTGATAAAGTCAAAAAACATCGCGCAGAAAAAACGGTTTAATTAAGGATATTATTGTTTGGTTAAATAGTTTATCACAAAGCATTTTTTGTTTAATTTTTAAAAAATAAAAACTCCCACATTGGCTTTTGCTGTTGTGGGAGTTTTGCATTATTAGAAACTCAATTTTCAAGAATTTACCCTAACCCCGATAGCTATCATTTATTTCAAGTTTGAATTCGCTTTCCAAAAGTGTTTTTTTTGCCGATTGATAGCCTAATTCAAAAATTTCACGCCCTTTTTGAATATCAAACATATCGTAATTTGCCATATCTACGGGCTCAATAAGTAAATCGCATAATTGTTTGTCGTATAAAATATTAGCTTTAAACATAAAATGATAAGTGCGTTGTGCAACATTCATAAGCGACAACTTGTATTCGTCGGCTACAAGCGGACTTGCGTTTATGCCAATAAGGTATTCGCAATGCGGACGAATGGTCGAAACAGGGAAATTTTTAAGCACACCACCATCGACATAATGCACGCCTTTAATTTTTTTAGGTACAAAAAGCACTGGAACACTACACGAAGCTACTAAAGGATGAATAATAACGCCTTCGGAAAACTCAACACTTTGCCCTTTGTCGAAATCGGTAGCTATAATATAAGTAGGTATACTCAATTCTTCGAAACGTTTAGCTCGCAGCGTGCGCCCCATAAATCGTTCGAAAGCTTTTATGCTGAAAATGCCTCCATCCGGTATTTGAATCTGTGTCATTTTTCGAAAACTAATGTCTTCGAAAAGCGCTGCAATTTCGTCGGGAGTGTATCCATCGGCGTACAATGCTGCTACAATTGCACCCGCACTTACGCCCGACAAAATATCGGGTTTAATGCCAAACTCTTCGAGTGCTTTGAGTACACCTGCATGGCATAAGCCTCTTATCCCTCCACCACTGAGGGCAATTCCAATTTTATATGGTTTATTATCTGTTGTCATAAAAAAAATCATTGTTTTTAACAGAGTGCAAAAATACAATAAATTATATGCTGTTGATATTACTTTTCGATTTAAAAATCGTGTAATTTTTGTTTTTAGAACTTTTGATTATATTTGTACAGCTTTTTACTCAAAATACTTTATTTATTGCTTATGAAAAAACACACCAACTATATGATAACTTCGGAGGAAGATGAACTTTGGGGCATGACAGTTACCACAGTTGGACATCAGCAGATTACAGCGAACGAGAAATATCCTCCTGTAAGTCATCCTTCGGGTTATTTTTTTAATGTAGAAAAGGGGCGAATACTCAACGAATATCAATTGCTATATATTACCAATGGCAATGGGGTTTTTAGCTATGGCGCCGATAAGCATTCGGCATTAATTTCCGAAGGTAAAATGTTTTTTTTGATGCCTGGAGTTTGGCATACCTATCAGCCGCTCGAAAATTCTGTTTGGAACGAATACTGGATCGGTTTCAAAGGCGATATTATTGAAAAAATTGTTGCCGAAGGTTTTTTTCTGAATCGTCATCCGGTTTTTAATATTGGACTCAACGAGCGTATCGTGGATTTATACATGAAAGCTATCGAAATTGCGAACGAAGAGCGTGCCGGATACCAACAGGCATTGTCGGGCATAGTGATGCACATTCTAGGATTGATGTATTACCGCGACAAAACCCGTAATTTCGACGACGAAGATTTGATTGGCAAAATTAATAAGGCAAAAGTAATTATGCGCGAATCGATATACAAAAATATACTCGCGGAAGATATTGCTAAATCACTATATATCAGTTATTCAGGTTTTCGAAGAGCGTTTAAGGAATTTACAGGCACATCGCCTTCCAAGTATATGATGGAGTTGAAATTGAACGAAGCTAAACTACTTTTATCTACCACAAATCAATCTGTGAAAAATATTTCGTATAGTTTAAATTTCGAAAATCCGGAATATTTTTCCGTATTTTTTAAAAAAAGAACAAGCATTACCCCGCTTGATTATCGTAATTCGGTCATGATAAAATAATAAATGAATTTTATGTTGTAGAACATGATTTTTTAGGGTAGGAAATAGTATTTACTGCTTTATCTTTGCACCGAATTCAGCATAGTTCAGCACAGATATTTAATATAATAAAAAAATCTTTTTAAAGTCGCACACAAATTTATGGAAAACACACAAAAAATGGCCTTGTTAAAAGGTGCCGATGGACGAAATTATTTACTCCCTTTTATTTTAGTTACATCCTTATTCTTCTTTTGGGGGGTAGCTAACAATATGACAGACACCTTGTTGGCAGCATTTAAGAATATAATGGAAATGACCGATTTTCAAACTTCATTTATTCAGATGGCATTTTATGGTTCGTATGCTTGCTTTGCTTTACCTGCTGCATTTTTAATTCGTAAGTACACATTTAAAACAGGTATTATTGTTGGATTGGCCCTTTATGCGTTGGGTACATTTTTGTTTTATCCAGCTGGTCAGGCAGGTTCGTATTCGTTTTATCTTTTTGCCATTTATATTTTGGCTGGTGGCTGTTCTATTCTCGAAACCACAGCTAATCCGTATATACTTTCGATGGGTCGACCCGAAAATGCAACATTGCGTTTGAATTTTGCGCAGGCTTTTAATCCTATTGGCTCCATTTCGGGAATTGTTTTAAGTCAGGTTTTCATACTTTCGCATTTGAGCAATAATAAAAGTTCGATGAGCGACTCAGAGTTGTTGGCAGCACAATCGAGTGAAATGTCGGCTGTTACGCTAACTTACATGGGAGTTGGGGTAGTTTTATTGGCACTTTTGGTAATAATATTATTTTATAAAAAAATGCCGGCTAATAAAGATACGTCCGGCGATAGTTTTGGCGTAACAGTAAAACGATTAATCAAACGCCGTCATTACTCGTGGGGAGTTGTAGCTCAATTCTTTTATGTGGGCGCTCAAATTGGCGTGTGGTCGTACACAATTCGTTACGTTATGATTTCGCTTGGTTTGGTGGACGCTGCAACCGACAGTATATTACCCGAAAAAGTTATTTTATTTGTAAATGAACATCCTTTGTGGAGTTCGATTTGGCAGTTGGATGCCACTACCACAGCTGAGAATATCGGTAATTCGTTTTATTTATTCTCATTAGTTTTATTTATGTTCTCGCGTTTTATTTTTACAGCATTAATGCGTTATATGCGCCCCGGAGTATTGTTGGCGGTGGCTGCAACAGGTGCAATTGCGGCATCGTTAGTGGCTATTTTCACTACTGGAATGACAGGAGTTATCGGGTTAGTAATGATTTCTTTCTTCATGTCGTTGATGTTTCCAACCATTTATGGAATTGCACTCGAAGGCATGACCGAAGGTGAATCGAAAGTAGGTGGTTCATTCCTTGTAATGGCAATTTTGGGTGGAGCTTTACTCACAACCGGACAAGGATTTTTGTCGACAGCGTTTGACAGTATTAATGTATCTTATTGGATCCCGTTGGTTTGTTTTGTAGTTGTTGGCGCGTATGGTTTATTAGCCAATAAAGATGAAAAAACAAATCATTTTGCATAAAACTAAAAATGACAATAAAATATACAAACGCCACATCGAAAGTTAAAACGCTAATTGACAGCATAAACGATGCTGTTATGCAAAAAGAACTGCAAGTGGGCGATAATTTATTGTCGATAAATGATGCAAGCACAAAATACAAAGTATCGCGCGATACCGTATTTAAGGCATACAACGAGTTGAAGCGATTAGGCGTAATTGATTCAACTCCCCAAAAGGGTTATTTTGTGAAAGATGAGGTTAATCGCATTTTGCTTTTGCTCGATAATTATTCGTCGTTTAAACAAAATTTATATCATAGTTTCACAGGCAATTTGCCCGAAAATTATAAAGTTGATTTGATATTTCATCAATACAACGAACATCTTTTCGAAACTATAGTTAGCGAAAGTATAGGTAGATATAGTATGTATGTGGTGATGAATTTTTCGAATGATAAGTTCTCGGAATCATTAACGGCAATTCCTACTAATAAACTTTTGTTGCTTGATTTTGGAAATTTTGACAAAAACGGTTTTTCTTATATTTGTCAGGATTTTAGTAAAGCATTGTACGATAGCTTGATGCAAGGGATGGCTGATTTGAAAAAATACCAAAAATTGGTATTCTTTTTTCCCGAAGATTTGCGACATCCACATTCATCAAAAGCTTATTTTGAAAAATTCTGTTCCGAAAATGGCTTCGAATTTGAGATAATACGTAAAAATAGCGAGTGGAAGAATGTTGAAAAATCGAGTGCCTATTTGTGTATTTTGACCGAAGATTTGGTTAAAGTTATAAAAGAAGCCGATGCTAATAATTTTGAAATTGGTAAAGATGTTGGATTGATTGTATATAATGATGACCCTGTTTTGGAAGTTATTAAAAATGGCATTTCGTCTATCAGTATCGATTTTGGATTAATGGGCGAAAAGGCAGCTCAGTTTGTAAAAACAAAAGAGGCAATTCAAGAGTATTTACCAACAAAATTGATAAAAAGAGGGTCAATATAGATTTTCCCTAAGTCCGTCAGCTGACGGAGATGTGAAATAGTTCCGAATGGTCTTTTTCTTCACTCCCCTTTAGGGGTTGGGGGCATATTAAAAAATATTTTTTTATAAACAAAACAGCACAGTTCAGCACAATAATATAATATCAAATAATAACAACTACGTCTTTCTCCGTCAGTTGACGGATTAGGTATAATTCAAAAAAAAA
>CAMDNO010000237.1 GCA_945902955.1 Porphyromonas cangingivalis | reverse complement strand
CAGCAGGGTTCATGTTTTTCAACTGCTCATTGTAAAGCATGGTAAACTGGTCGGCATTCGTAAGGCTTACTTTGTCGCGACTGTGCAAAACCTGCGAACCCACATAACCATCGTAACTCACCGACATTTTACCTTTGTCGGCACGTTTCGTAGTGATTATAATCACACCATTTGCTCCCTGTACACCGAAAATAGCCAACGACGATGGGTCTTTCAATACCTCTGTCGATACAATATCGTTTGGATTTACGAAATCAATATTGTCGGTAAACATACCATCCACAATGTATAAAGGCTGTGTGCCGGAATAGGTTGTGCCAATACCACGAATTTTCACATCGGGGCTACCACCTGCCGAACCATTATTGGTAATTACCAAACCCGGAACCTTACCTTGCAACGATTTTACGGGATTGTGGTCCGGCGAAGTTTTCAGACTTTCGCCACTAATTGAAACGATGGAACCTGTGAGGTCACGTTTACGGGAGGTTCCGTAACCAACTACAACAATTTCTTCCAATCCACGCGAATCATTCTGCAGAAAAACATCAATTGTAGTGGATGATTTTACGTCTCTTGTTTCGGACTTCATTCCTACATAACTGAACGTAATTGTGGCATTTTTTGGAATATCAGCTATCTGATATTTGCCATCAAAATCGGTAATGGTTCCTAATGTTGTACCGTTTACTTTAACGCTGACTCCAATCAGTGTTTCGCTTGTAGCTTTGTCTCTTACAGTACCTTTAATCGTAATTTTTTCCTGAGCCATAAGCGGCACAAGCATAAATAACGACACGAATAAAATACTTTGTAGTTTTTTCATAATGTGATATTTGATGATTAAATAGTATTAAAAAAGTTGTTATAAAATAATGTTATTTAAGGATGTAATTTATGTAATTTAAAAGTCTAATTAAGCAAAGTAAAATCTGTTTCTTTCACATCTGTGGAATTTCCTCCAATAAACAATTTATAGTTGCCGGGTTCAGTGCCATAACTCATATCTAAACGGTGAAAGGCAAGCATTTCCGGATATATCGTGAAATTTACCACTTTGCTTTCGCCTGCTTTCAGGTAAATTTTCTCAAATCCTTTTAATTCTTTTACCGGTCGGGTTATACTTCCCACCAAATCGCGCACATAACACTGTACGACTTCTTCACCAGCACAAGCACCTGTATTTGTAACATTTATAGATACTTTTAATTCTCCATTTTGTGATAGCTCTTTTGTGGAAAGCTGAATATCGGAATACGCAAAAGTGGTATAACTTAAACCAAAACCAAATGGGAAAAGCGGGTCATTCGACGAATCTATATAACGCGATTTGTATTTTGGATTCTCCAGATAAATGGGACGTCCCGTATTTTTTTGATAATAATAAATTGGCACTTGTCCCAAATTCATTGGAAAAGTCATGGTAAGTTTTCCCGAAGGATTATATTCGCCAAAAAGCACGTGTGTAATGGCTTTTCCACCCATAGTTCCGGCAAACCAGGTTTCCAACAAGGCATCTGCCAATTTGCTTTCTTTCGATAAATCAAGCGGACGACCATTCATTAAAACTACAACAATGGGTTTATTCAATGTTTTTAATTTTTCGAGCAATTCTGTTTGTACGCCCGGAACCTGTATACTTGTACGGCTAGCAGCTTCGCCACTCCATTCGGCATCTTCACCTATCACCAATACTATTTTATCGGCCCTACGACCAGCAGCTAAGGCCGTTTCAAATCCATTTTTGTCCACACCCATTTTTTTGCAACCTTCGGCATAAATTACATTCGCATTGCCATTATATATTTTAAGTTCATCCACTATTGAATTCATGTTCATGGTATCACCATAGGCTTTCCACGAACCTAACAAATCACGCTTTGAAGCTGCTAATTCACCGATAACAGCAATTTTATCCCCCTTTTTAAGTGGTAAAACCTGATTTTCGTTTTTAAGCAATACCAGCGATTTTTTGGCTATTTCGAAGGCAGTTTCCAAATGTTCGGGTGCAAACACCAATCGCTTTTCTCTATCTTCGTTGCAATATTTGAATGGATCATCAAATAAACCAAGCAAAAATTTCACACGTAAAACCCTACGGACAGCCTCATCAATAAGTTTTTCATCTATCAAACCATCTTTTACTTGTTTTTTAAGGTATTTAAAATATACTTCGCCTTGCATGTCCATATCTACGCCAGCTTTTACGGCCAATAATCCAGCCTCGGCATCATTTTCGGCCACACCATGATTTACCATTTCGTTGATAGAAGTATAATCGGTAACTACTAAGCCTTTGAAGCCCAGTTCGCCACGTAACAAATCAGTTAAGAGGTATTTATTTGCAGTGGAAGGTATGCCATCCAATTCATTAAACGAAGTCATTACACTCAAAGCACCCGCTTCGATGGCAGCCTTGTATGGTGGAAGATAGGTATCGAGAAAAACACGTTTCGACATGTCAACCGTATTGTAATCGCGTCCGGCCTGAGGTGCACCATAAGCGGCAAAATGTTTAACGCAGGCTAAAATTGTTAGCGAATCAGCCAAATTATTTTCTTTCCCTTGAAAACCACGAACACGCGCCGTTGCTATTTTGGCTCCTAAAAAAGGATCTTCGCCCGCACCTTCGGAAACACGCCCCCAACGTGGTTCTACTGAAATATCGACCATTGGTGCAAAAGTCCAATTCACACCCGAAGCCGCAGATTCAATAGCTGCTACACGCGCACCTTTTTCAATAGCTTCCATATCCCACGAACAAGATTCACCTAACGATATAGGAAAGATAGTTTTATATCCGTGAATTACGTCATATCCAAAAAGAAGAGGAATTTTTAATCGAGATTCTTCAACGGCAATTTTTTGGAGTTTTCGTGTATAAGATGCTGTATAAGCATTTAAAATATTACCACAGTTTCCGTTACGAATTTCATCTAAAAGACCACTTTTGATGGAAGAACCAGTAACATCACCATCACTTGCATATAAAACCATTTGTCCAATTTTTTCGTCAATAGTCATTAATTGTAAAACGGAATCAACTTTGTGATTAAGTTGTTGGTCAACATTCGTTTTTTTAGTACAAGAAAAAAACAAAATAGTTGAAAATATAAATAGAAAAACTTTTTTCATATCGAAGTGATATTTTTACGTGCATAGATTTACCGTGCAAAGAAAGTGTTAATTACATGTTCATACAAATTATTTGACCCAATATGAACACTACTTAAAAAAAGGTAACCCTATTCCAACCCTACAAAGCACAAATACACAACATTAATTTACTGATATATAACAACATAAATGCCATTGTCGTTTAAAAAATATATTTAATTTTCGAACAATATACGGAATAAAAAATTCAATAAATTCTTTAATTCTATTAGTAAATTCAAAACTAATTAAGTTTTATTTGTAAGCATTTTGTTTGGTCAATAAAAAAAACAAAACCATCGAAAAAAAAAATCAAATCAAAACATGAATTTCATTTTCTCCTGATTTTAAAAGCTCCACAAATTTTACCTTTGGAATGATTGCTCCACCAATTCTGTATGGATTACTTTCTATATCGAACTGTATCTTCGTCCCATTAATGCTAATTTTTTTAGGAGTATAATTACCAGATTTCACACTAAAACTCCAGTTCAATTTAAAACCTTTATACAAGAATGATGCTTTTAGGTTATCCATTTCGGTTGTTAAAACAGGATCGATAACTACATCCTCGTTGAAGGCACGAAAACCAATCAGTTTTTTAATAATTAAACTCAGATAAATTCCGGGTCCACTAGAGTAAACACGCCAGCCACCATCAACACGCATATTCCCGGAAATAACATCACCATATTTTTCATCAGCTTCATAGCGCGTTTTGAATGTTACATCACTGCTTGAATAATAACAATTTGCCTGACGCAAATTACTATTCGGAACAATGTCTTTGTAATCGATAGGAATTGCCTGTCGAAGCGCTTTAACAAATTCATCTGCTTTTCCCAAAACAGCTTGCGATTCGGCATAACGAATATGTTCATGGATGTACATCAAACCTATTTCGCGTCCAAAAAAGGTACTGCTTTCGGCTCGTTGGAAAATTTCCTGAATTCCGCCTTTATAATTCAAAGGTTTGTCCATTAAGCGAGCTCCATCAGGTCCTTTCAAATGTTTATCAATAATATTTTGATGAAATTCTGCTTGCTCTTTCGTGAAAATTCCGCTTAAAATCCCACGATCCATGGGTAGAAGACTGTATTTAATTCCGGTACGCGTATCGGTTGGATGAAGCAAAACGCTGATGTTTCCATCATCTTCCACATATCCATATCCCGCAACTACATTGTCTTTAACTAAATATTGATTGAAATCAGCTTTAATTTTCTTTACAACTTCACGCAATTCATTGGCTCGTTGTACATTTCCGGCATTTTCATAAACTTCAACGTAATCGCTGAATGCCTGATAATTCATTTCAACCGTCCAGCTCGATATTAATCGCTTCGCCAACTCTTCATTTTTGGGCTGGAGAGAATCGTTCCAATCTCCGCCACCAAAGGGAACTAAAGCTGTTTCGCCAACATACGAATCTTCAATCATTTTGATTAAAAGTTCCACATGTTCATTTAAAGTGAAAAGTTCACTACCGCCAAAGTAAGGTACTTTTTCATCCAAAACCTTTACATCACCGGTTACTTTTACATAACTTGCCAACGAGATGATAACCCAATAATACACATCTCCGTGACAATCACCGGCACGAATTTGACTGTAACTATCGAACATCCACCACTGAGGCCAATCTCCGACAGGATTTTGGTTGGCAAAAATGGTCAACAATACTTTGCGGGCAGCTTCAAATTTTTCGAGCGAAAGCAGGAATTCAATTGGTCCCTGCGACACATCACGCGTTCCCCAAGCTGCTCCACTGAATTGTTCCAGGCCATAAGGGGTAAGATAATGCGTGATGGCATTCATACCGTACCAAGGCAGAATTTCGTTGATGGCAACAATATTTTTTTCGGTAGATTGTAAGCAAAATTGATTGCTTAACTCAGCCCAAAATTCAGTTCCTGAATGATTTAAGTCCTCATTTTTAATATTTTGAATATTAAATTTTTCTTTTACCTCAGCAACAAAACTCATTTCAAAGTGTGAAGTCGGGGTTGTTTCCAACACAAACAAATCGTCCAGACCATACGTAAATGTATCCTTTATTGAATTTTTCATTCCTTCCGAATTCTCAACTACAACTCTGAAACCTGCTTGTGGAAATTTTTCAGAAATCATTGAATCCGACGTGGGTTTTGCTTCAAACTCTCCGCTACCAAGTTGAGCTAAATTCCATGTATTTACTTTATCGAAGTCGTGTGTAAGAATGATACGAATTTTTTCACCACTTAATACACTGAATGTCAATTGTACAACTGGGGATTTGATATAGGTCTCGGTTTTTACTTCCAAAACTGTTTCGTTCCATTTGTAAATCCAACGACAAGAATTCAAACCCATCTCGAAAGCGGAAGGAATACCCAGCAAGTAAAAATTATCGCCCACCTCAACAAAAATGCGTTGTCC
>CAMDNO010000236.1 GCA_945902955.1 Porphyromonas cangingivalis | reverse complement strand
TCGGTAGTTGCCCAGATTCCCCAGCCATTTGCCCGGGACCAATGCGGTAATTTCAGATTTTTTTCTTCCGAAAAATTAGCGTGCATGTATAAATTAGCCTCTTTATCCCATACAAATTTATTGAAATTGAGCACCATAAGTGCAGCATCGTTCATAAATAATTCGCGCTCTTGCTTCGTTTTGGCGTATTGTGCAGCCTGAACCAAAAACGGAATACCCATAAACATATCGTCGACCCAGGTAGTGTATTTTTTAGGAGTGGTGCGTGTATAAACATTGGTACCCGGAAAGCGGATTTGTTCGGTTCGTGCGTATTTTATCATATCGTCCACAAAAGCAGCATATTCTTTTTGCATAGCAAAATCTTTTTCTTTGCGTAATTTGTAGATAAACGGCAATGCCGGAGCCAGTGTAAAATCGAGCAACGGCACTTTGATAAAATAATGATTGGCCGATTCCACTTCGTTGAGCGTTTGTACCTGATATTCCACAAACGATTTTCCTTTCAAATGATATTCGCAAAAGTTTGTAGCCCATCGGTTGTATTTAGGTTCGCCCGAAGCTTCGGAAAGTTGCTGCATAGCCCACGCAACACCACCATTGTGGTAATTCCACTGATAGGTAGTGCCCCATTCTTTGGGGTCGATTACATTTCCGAGAATTTCAACTTTGGGAATTGTCCATGTTATTGGTTTGTTATTCAATCCATTGTACATAAAACCGAATTCAATTTTCTTTTCGGGTGCAAACTCTTTGTCCATGTCATTTTCGAACGGACCAATTACCAACCAGTTTGTCAAAGTGGCAATTTTAGCATCTACATCCGCCATTTTTTCGGGTGCAAATGCAGGATATTGGAGTTTTTCGCAAAGCACAGCACCTTTGGTAGCAGGAGGTTGCATATAAAAACACCAGTCTTTATTGCCCGCAGTGGCCGATTTGATGAGCAGTTTGTTCAGCCCTTTTTTCAGATTTAACCGTGCTTTATACGACATTTCAATACTCCGCTCTTCGTAAATCAAATGTACGGGTTTGGTGGTTTTTTTCTCGTAAACCAATTCGTTGTTCAACCATATTTTGCAGGCATCGTTGTGTTCTATACTAATGTCAAGCGCCATTTCCTCAGGTGAATCAAGTAAGGTATATGCATACGCAATAGCTGGCTTTTCGGTGGTAAATGTTCGTCCAAAATTAACAAATTTCATTTTGTCAAACGATTTTTCGTTTCCGGCAAGTTCTAATCTATACTTAAAGGGTGTTTCGCGTACCAATTTATCGCCAATAGTTTGTACTACTTCCAACGGGTTCTGTACACTCACCATATTACTTTCTCGTGCAAAAAGAGCAAGAGGCAGTATGGTGCAGAGCAAGATTAATAGCCCCCTAACCCCCAAAGGGGAAATTGAAATACTAAAATATCGATTTCTAATTGCTTTTGTCTGATAAATCGCAGATGTCATAATGATTCTTTTTTCGAATAATATTAGTTTAAAATTCCATAGTGCAAATTAAATCACAATAAAGCCCATTCATCCAACAAAATTGTTTCAAAATACCGTAATATTGATACTTTTCGAACTTCTAAGTCAATTATAGGTTAGAAGATTTAAATAATAATATACTTTTTTCAGAGAGATGTTTATATAATACAGTACTAGCTTTGAGTCCCCTTTAGGGGATTTAGGGGCAGTTTATTATTCGATTTATACTGCCCCAAGCCCCTAAAGGGGTGTTAATTAGTTTCGTCTCTGATAAGTAAGCAATCTGAAATTGTAATTATCAATACTAATCTCTGTTCCCCTTTAGGGGTTAGGGGCAGTACAATAAATCATTAAATTATATCACATTTTTTTAATATTTACCTTAGCTTGACGGTTATGCCCCTAAAGGGGATGTAAAATACCATGGTTTATATTGAAATCAATATTGGTAAATTTAAATACTCATTCAAAACCAACGATGTAACATTTGTCTTTTGTTTTGAAACTAAAGTTACATTTCAATCGTTTAATTGTATGTTATTTTGCATATCACAAAATAAAATCAATTTCCATGCGTAAAGTTATCCTTTTGTCAATTATATGTTTAACTGTTTTAATTGCGAATGCACAAACACTCAATTTGTTGCCGATTATACCCGAACCGGCTGCAAATCCGCATTTGTCCACCGCTTTCAGTGGTGTTAAAACCGGAAATACAACATTTACAAAGAGTTTTGCGGAAGCCGATGAAATTTTACAGGCAGCATTGGCCTATTTACATCCCTCAAGTCCGTATAAAAACCAGCAAGCAGTGCTCGATAGGTTGATTTTATTGCTCGACACGGTAATGGGCGGTTGGAACAACGGAACTCAGCCATTGAACGAAATGCAGTTTTGTTTTCAGGCAACGGTATCTTATTTAATGCTCAAACAATACAAACCTTCGGTACTTACTAACCAGCAAAAAACAAATTGGGAAGCTGGAATTCGTAAAAATATAGATGTTATACTTGCTGCAAAACCCGATATGTACGACCGCCAAATTGTAGGCTCGGTATGGCTCAATGGTGACGAACGTTTGGCAATGGGTGTTTATTTTGGTGGATTGGCCATTAACGATGCCGCGGCAGCTGCCAAAGCAAAATCGGTGCTCGAAGACTGCATGCCCCGCACTTTATTGGCCGACGGAGGAACGCATTATGTGGGTTATGCCAACGAATCGCCATCGTACCATGGCGAAGCTACCATTCGTCCTTTCGTTTGGTACTATCTTTTTACCGGCTCACAGGTTATCCGCGATTTTATTTGCGCCACCAAAAATTACATTCCTTTGGTGCGTATTCCCGTTGGCGAAGGTTTTCATGAATGGAGCACTTCGCCTGCTTGGAAACCCTATTACAATCGCACACCGATAAAAAACGAAGCACTTGCCAAAGCATATTTGTGCGGCGATCCTTACAATTTCGAAAGCGGACAAGGTAGCACTCAACCATATTTGGTCTATATTTACAAATCGGGATTAAGTGGAAAAGCCTTGCCGGATAATTACATGTTGTTCGACAGAAATTGCATCGGTCCACGCGGAAGATATGGCAATTGGGGTGTGGTAGGCACCTTGCGCGACCCAAGCATTCCGGCTCCCGAACTTACCGAAACGCGCTATTTGATGATGGATGGTGTGAATACTTTTGTGGGCGCTTTCACCTTAAATGCCAATTCAAATGCCAATACTTATCCGCTCAATGCGGCATTTCAGGGAACTGCTCCCGAAATAAAATATGCTGCCGGAAAAGAAAAAGACTGGCAACGTGGCCAAAAATGGGCGTTCCTGACTGGAAAAGATCGCAACGATGCACAAACAAAAAGCAAATCGGTGTACGGATTATCAACTAATTATAAGGTCAGCAAATCCCGCTTTGTTGAAACTCCCTGGAAAGCACAACAGCAGTGGGTTGTTACGCCCGACCGTGTGATTGGTATGTGCGAAATTGAAGCAACGACCAATACCACCGCATACGGTTTAGCGCAACGAATTCAGTTGGTGGCAGGACGGCGAAATGCTTCGGGTGCTTATAAATTTTTAAATACAAAACCCAACAATGAATTTGAATATGGCGATTTACGGGTGAAAATTCACAGCAAAAACTTTGCAGGAATCGTTGATACAATTTATCATGGCGTGATGAATGATTCGCTGGATAATCGGTCGGTAATGATTGAATTGCACGATGCTGCCAGCGGAAACGACCAATCGGTTGATTATATTGCCGGAACACGCAGATATGCGCTGATTGAAGTAACTAATAATGCACGAAACTATTCAACCGGTGTAACAAAACTCACTCTTGCAACTGGACTCGAAGGTTTTGAATTTACTGAAAGTGCCGGACGAAAGATACGAATAATCCAGAACACCACAGGAAGTTCTATTGCTCTGAATACAAACACAATGGCTTGCCCATACACGAAATTACGTATGCTTAAAAGTTGGGAGGAAAATGCGCTAAATGTACTTACAATTAGCAATGGCAACGGCACTATTCCGTACACAACTGTTCCGGCTTATGGTCATGTCTTGATACTGAATTCATCCTTAACAGCCGACCATCAAACAGGTTATGATACCTACAATGATGTTTTTACACTCGATACCAGTTCAATTCTTACTATCGAAACCAATGACAAGTTACCGGATAATATCACCCTTAAAAATGGGATTTTGCAAATTACTAATCCTTCATTTGCAGACGAATTAAAAGTTTCAGTGGTTGCAGCAAATGGTATACTTGTCGATTCGTTTACCTTAAATTCAAGCACAAACAATCTAAAAATCAACATGAAAGATAAGCCAAAAGGGGTTTACATTCTGAATTTAAAATACAAAAACGGAAAGACCGACAGTTATAAATTTATTTATAAAAACATATAAACTGACGATATTCTTTTGCCCATTTAGAAAGTATTATTTACTCATTCCAAATCACCACATCACGAAATTCATTTCCCCCGAATAATCCGCTTTATATCACTTAATTTATTTAACGCTTCAACTGGGGTTAAATTATTGATGTCTAAGTTTTTAATTTCGTCGCGGATTTGTTCCAGTACAGGGTCGTCTAATTGGAAAAAGCTGAGTTGCAGTCCTTCGCGGTGTTCGGCAATTTCACCAATGGGTTTCGAAACACCAGTCTGGCGATTTTCCGATTCTAAATCTTTCAGAATTTGCTCCGAACGTTTTACAATGCTTTGAGGCATACCAGCCATTTTGGCCACGTGTATACCAAAACTGTGTTCGCTACCGCCTTTTACTAATTTGCGTAGAAAAATGACTTTTTTATCCACTTCTTTTACCGAAACATTGTAGTTTTTGATGCGTGGAAACGATTTTTCCATTTCATTCAACTCATGGTAATGCGTGGCAAAAAGTGTTTTGGCTTTGCAATTTGGATGTTCGTGAATATATTCCACAATAGCCCAAGCTATTGAAATACCGTCGTAAGTACTTGTGCCGCGTCCCAGCTCGTCGAATAAAATGAGACTGCGATTCGAGAGATTGTTCATAATGCTCGCTGCCTCATTCATTTCCACCATAAAAGTAGATTCGCCTTGCGAAATATTATCACTGGCTCCTACACGTGTAAAAATTTTATCTACCACACCAATGCGAGCACTTTGCACGGGCACAAAACAGCCAATTTGTGCCATTAATGTAATCAATGCCGTTTGGCGCAAAAGGGCAGACTTACCAGCCATATTCGGCCCCGTAATGATGATGATTTGCTGTGTTTCGCTGTCTAAGTACACATCGTTGGCAATGTAACTTTCGCCAATAGGAAGCTGTTTTTCGATAACCGGATGGCGTCCTTGTTTGATTTCCAAAACGTCGTTATCGACCACTTCGGGGCGCACATATTTATTTTCGGCCGACACTTTGGTAAATGAAAGTAGGCAGTCGATTTGAGCTATTAGATTGGAATTGAGCTGAACAGCCGTAATGTACTCGCCAAGGGCAATAACCAATTCGCTAAACAAGCGCGTTTCGATAGCTAAAATTTTTTCCTCAGCTCCCAAAATTTTCTCTTCGTACACTTTCAACTCTTGCGTAATATAGCGTTCAGCATTTACCAGCGTTTGTTTGCGAATCCATGTTTCGGGCACTTTATCTTTGTGCGCATTACGCACTTCGATGTAGTAACCAAACACATTGTTGAAGTGAATTTTCAAACTTGGAATGCCTGTGGCTTCACTTTCGCGTTCCTGT
>CAMDNO010000235.1 GCA_945902955.1 Porphyromonas cangingivalis | reverse complement strand
AAAAACTGGATGAATTACTTCCGCATAAGTGGAAATTGAACAGGCCATAATCAAAATCATTAAAATTGAAAAGCCCATAAAATACATTTGGAATCTGTTTTTATGGGCTTTTTTGTGAGTAAAAGTGTAGGTGACGGAATGGTTACGTTGAAAAATTCTCTTGAGATACTCTAATGCCTTTTTCTGACTTTTTTAAATCCATAAATAGTTTAAGGCTTTGCATACTTCCTTTCGTTCCCGCTTTCACTTCAATGGGTAAAATTTGAGTATCCACCTGAATTAAATAATCTACTTCTGCATTACTGCTTTTAGCTTCGCGATGCCAATAATAGAGATTTTGTCGCTCGTAGCATGATGCTGATTTTATAAGTTCCAGTCCAACGTTTAGCTCAGCAAGTGCACCTTTATTTATTGACTCAAAATCATTCTTAAGTAATACTTCAGAAAGTTTCAAACCCAGTATACGTTGAAAAATACCGGAATCGAATACAATAAACTTTCGCATTTTGGGATTTATCTCTGCTCCCAATGGAACTCCGTTGGCTGCACTATGCGTAATTGGCAGTATCATTCCAGCCATAGTCAAAAGTTCAAGAGCATCTTTCACTTGGATATGATTCATATCAGGCAAAGCTTTGTTGTAAACAAATTTTTGTCCGTTTTGCTCTACCACCGATCTAAAAACCATTCGAATAAGTGTTGGTGAAGACCTCTTTTTGTATTTGGCAAAATCATCTTCGTATGCAGAAATCAATCCGTCAAGTACGCGCTGGCAAGATAACAAATCTCCTCCGCCCGAAAAATAACTAGAAATAACCTTTGGCATACCACCCAACACCAAAAACTGTTTGTATAACTCCAATGCTTTTGTATGAATAACTCCAGATAAGGGATGTTGTGGAGAAGCCTCACTAATAGATTTGCGAAGTAACTCTGCATTTGCAGCTCGCAAAAACTCATTAAAAGAAAATGGATAAAGAAATAATGAACTCACTCGACCAACACCATAAGATGGCAGTTCGGCCAATGCAATCTCCAACAATGAACCTGCAGCAATTACATGTAATTCGGGGTATTGTTCAAAGAAAAAACGCAGGGAAGAGATTGCCGGTAAACAACTTTGAATTTCGTCGAAAAATAGGAGTGTTTCACCCGCAATAATTGGAGTTTCATAATACACAGCCAATTTTTCGCAAATTACTTTAGGGCGTAAATTACCCTCGAAAATACTTTTTACTTCGCTATCCTGTTCAAAGTTCACTTCTACATAGCTACTAAAATCCTTGCTAAAATTCCGAACAACTGATGATTTTCCCACTTGTCGGGCTCCTCGTATCAATAGTGGCTGTCTTTCTTTATCATTTTTCCAACGAATTAATTCGTCTTCAACATCTCGCTTATAATATGTCATATTACGATTCGTTTTTTTATTTAGGCTACAAAGATAAGCATTTTGTTGTTTTTACAAGGCAATAATCATGATTAATTTTAATTTATACAAGGCAATATCTATGTGTAAATGACATTTTTACAAGGCAATGTTTCTGTGAAAATCATGAAAGTATCAGCTATACGCTGTATGTTTAACTATATTTCGTACACTATAGAATAGATGAACAGCTATCATTTAGTTAAAATAAAACACAAAAATCAAAAGCCTTGTTGAAAGATTTCTATCAACAGGGCTTTTATGTTAAAGACAAATGACTATTTTTGTTGTTCAAGTTCAATACACAGCTGACAGTAAGCTTATTGACTCCTAAAAACACAACAACTATGATTGATTCTGATTTACGTTTCCCCTTGTTCGATAGTATTATGGTTGGTTCGCTAAGTCCGTTTCTGCCTGAGAAAAACTAACTATTAGCCAGTATCTGGGTACAGCCACGGTAAGTGCATAGTTACAATAATTATTTAATTAAATCCCCCGAATGAATGTTCGGTGGATTTTTTATTTCGAGGTTACTTAGTCTTTACTTCTGCTGCTTCACCACATACAAATACAAATTACTTGCTGCAGGCCATGGTTTTTCGCGTGGTTTATCCTGATTCCGATTAAGCGTTTCCCACTTCAAAACATATCGAATTTGCGCATTGTTTTTAGGGTTGTCCCTATCTTCAATAGTTTGTACTTGCAGACCGGGGAATGAACCTTCAAGTTGTATTTTTTGGCTAAAAGGCTTTGGCTTAATAACTGTTCCAATAGGGTTAAAAGTGTTGTTCAACAAAATGGTACCATTGCCATACTTCATATGCCAATAACCAACTTCATAATTGCCATCAACCCGATGCTTGAAATTTAGAATACTAACTTCCACATTCATACTGCCACCTCCTTCGAAAAACCAGCGATAATCCCAGTTGGTAATTTGTTTATATGTCCATTTGTTGTTTTCCATTTTAGCAATATAAAACTGGATATTACCTGCCGCATCGTACTTGTGATACACAAAAACGGGTTTATTCTGTTGGTCTAAAACCATTCTTGCTGCTAAGTTAATAATTCCGCCTTTGGGTGGTATAGGGTCAACAATCAACGATTTATCATCGAAAGTTGCAGGCAACTTTATTTTTTTGCCATACGCATTATACCATTTTTTCAAATTGCGGCTTTTCATATACGATAAATCATGATTGGTAGAGCAATCGGGCGTATCGCGCCATACCCAATACATATGATACCATCCATCTTTCAGAAATGTCGGTTGTGTTTGATAGGCGTTCATCAAGCCTTGTCCGTCGGTAAGTGGAACGTCCAAAAGCCTCGACCATTTTTTTGTTTTACTATTGTATCGGTTGTAAATTTCGTTGCCATTACCACTGCCGCCATTGCGATAATGGAAAAGGAAATCTCCTTTTTGGGTTGTGAGAAAACGGGGATAGGTAGTTTTTAGTTCCTCCTTACCCGTCATTTCGTAAATCTGTTCCAATGTCGAAATATCATAAGGCACTCGCGTTCGAAAATACGTAAGCGGATGGGCGTGCACATTGCCCGAAAAATGAATATAGCCATCAGCATCCATTTCCATGGTCAAATAATTGTGTGTGTCCCAACCTGTTATGGTGCTTGTACCACCATGTGTTTCGCGTGTGGTAGCCGGCAAAACTGTGAGCTGAAATTTATTTTCATCCAAATTCCGTTGTCCTACTACCATTCGGCGCTCAGCATTGTAATAGGCTATGTATTGCCTGTTGGCTTTGGTATATAAGCAAAAAGGTACAGGATGACCTGCCCAAACACTATCAATTTTAATCGTCTGAATAATAGAATCTGTTGCACCGGATTCGTCAATAACGACTGATTTTGAAGCAACTTGCGATACAACTGTCAAACCGGAAATAATAAAAATCAAAAAAAGAAAGTGCTTTTTCATAAGATGAATTTTAAAAAAAAAATTATAAACAAAAGTAATAGTTTTGATAGAAAGGAATAGGACTTTATTATGCAAATGTACGACTATAATAATGCAGAAATGAATAAACAATTGGTAATATGATTGAAAATGTTAGTGAAATCTTATTCAAAACACTAATTTTTAAACTGATGCACAATTTTCACCCGATTAATGCAGTATTGTAACCCTAACAAATTGGGAATGTCCTGTATTTTTGTTGAAATAAAAATATTTTTAAAATTAAAATTTATATATATGAAAAAACTTTTATTCCTTTCGTTTGTAATGAGTAGCGTTATCTCATTAAATGCACAGTTATTCCAACAGAATTTCAGTTCATCAACCACTGTTGCGGACTATATCAACGCAACGCCAGGCTCCGGTCAGTTTAATGCCATGACGGCCGATGGAGCAGCATTTACAAAAAGTATCACTAACGGAGCATTACGATTTAGCAAAACAGCTAGTGCTTCATTTTATCTGTATCGTAATTTCGTATTAGTAGCCAACCCTACTTTTGTTCAGTTAAAATTCGATTTTGAAGCAGTCACTCTGGGAACAAACACAACAGCAAATAATCCATATTTAACCGCTGTTATCGGCTCCGGATTTTCGAGTTCTTCAACAGGTACAACTTCTAACTATGCTGCCAGGTTTGGGTTTAAGTCTGGCGCTTCAGGTGGTTTAAGAGCCTATTGTATGGACAATACCGGTACCGCACCTATTTCTTCAGAGTTTACCGGAAAGCAAACCTTTACGTTTGTAATAAATAACTCTGGCGTTAGCCAAACTTACACTGACCCAAATGCTAATCAGGAAACTGTTGCTTCCGGTAAAGCAGATATTTGGATTGGAACTGTAAAATTTGCAAATGAATACGCTCTGAAAAATACCGATGCCGTTAAAGGTGTTATTTCCGGGATTAAAATTCAGTCCGGTATAGCAGCTGATGGAAATGGCGATTTCGATTTCGACAATATTGAATTTACCGATATGTTAGCTGTTACAACCGCAAACAAAGATTTGAAATCCACAAAAAACATTCAGATTTTTCCAAACCCCGTAGCAGGTGCAGCCGAAATCCGCAATATACCCGCCACAAGCACATCTGTTAAAATAGATTTGTATACTATCAACTCTCAATTGATTACATCAAAAACTTACAGCGTTAGCAATGGCACAGTTAAATTGGATATGAGCAATTTGGCAGAAGGCACTTATTTTGTAAAAGGAAATGCCGGTGAGCCATTTACAGTAAAACTGATTAAAAGATAAGCATTTCGGCTTTAGCATAAACTAAATCAGGTTAGAATAAATTCTGTATATTTTAAAAGAGGAACTTTCAAAATGACGGCTCCTCTTTTTTAGCTGAATATTTGCACAATTTACACCTAAATAATGCAGTATTGTAACCCTAACAAATCGGGAATGTCCTGTATTTTTGTTGAAATAAAAATATTTTATTAATTAAAAATTTAGAACAATATGAAAAAACTTACTTTCTTTCTACTTTTCTTAGGTGCAATGGCACAAAGTTTTGCTGAAAACAGATATTGGGTAGCAGCATCCTCTGCTAACTGGGAGGATATAACATCCTGGAGTACAAGCTCGGGCGGAGCATCGGGTGCCGCAGTACCTACCGCTACCGATGATGTTTTCATTGAAGCTGGTATAGATATAACAGTTACGTTGGGTGCAGCGGTTTCGGTTAACAGCATTACTTTTACAAGCCGCAATGTAAGCTTTACAGGTGCTTTTGCTGTCACTACTAACAGTTTGAACCTTTCAAGCAGTCAGATTACAACCGTAGAGAATCTTATTATTAATTCGGAACTGACATTTTCGGGTACAGATCCAAGAATTACGAATAATGCCTCTGCAAATGGAAAATCAATAACTTTAGGAAATGGTGGTGCTTTTACCTTAACAGGAAATTCAGAAACGAATTATTTTACAGGAAACACCAATGCCTATTATACGTATAACACGACGAGCCCGTTAACAGTGTATTTCAATCCAACCCCTATAACTGCAGGTGGAATAGTAGTTACAAGAGGTTTAATTACCTTGGGAAATAATATATCTACATTAAGACTTAATGTTTCGGCAACAAACAATCAGGAGTTAATTATTGGCGAAAATACAACTTTAACTTTGGCTGGTACAACAACCACCTCAAACAACTTTAGTTTATTATCTAATGCCGCAGGTGGATCTGTAAATGCAAGTGCCGCAGGGTCTAAATTCGCATTCAAGGCTAAACATTCAAGTGCTCTTAATGCTACTACGAAGAGAATCTTCAAAGAAAACAGCACAATCAATGAGTTACAATTTAACTCTTCTGGCTATACACTAATACTTCAACAACCTAT
>CAMDNO010000234.1 GCA_945902955.1 Porphyromonas cangingivalis | reverse complement strand
TATGTTTTAAGGGATAAAAAAGTGAAAAATATAAACCAATATTGTGCATATTAAATATGAATATCGGGATTATTCCCTGATTGTTAGTTTTTGTACGTACGTTCTGTTTTGCTTGTCCACTACTTTTACAAAGTATAAGCCGGCATGCAAGCCGATAGCATTACTATCGATGGAAATTTGTTGCGCACCGGAATTATTTTCGAGTATAGTTCGTCCCGACACATCCACAATAGCTATGTGCTTAATTTCCGTCAGTTGTGTTTTAATAGTAAATATACTGTTTGCCGGGTTTGGAAATATGCTTATCACAGTTTTGTTGTCTGTTACATTCCGAATGGCAGTATTTAAAGCAACCGTTTTGATCGCTTTTTTGCCGGCATCAGCCACAAGTTCTTCACTACCAAATACTAATTTGCTGCCATCGCCAATATACAGTGTAAGTTCATTAATATTTGCTCCCGTTTTTGTACGTACAATAGCAAAGCGGCCATCAAAATTCAATCCGATATTGGCAATATTGATAATGTTGGCACTCACATCGTTTGAAATAATATAATCGGTAATAGTTACTCCTTCCACAACCGATACTACCGCTACTCCTACAATGCGCAAATTGGATTGTAAATTGGTTACTGATTGCACGGTAGTATTGGTCGTGCCATCGGTGTGTTCAAAAATACTGATAAACGGATTTTCCCAAGCTTCGGAACGCTGCCTAACGGTAATGATCGGCGTTTTTTTAGCATCATAGCCATTTTTTGCTCCCTTGGTAGTTGGTCCTTTGGCGGTAGCATACTCGCGGCTTACTTGTCCCGGCATAAATACATGTGTATATTTACTTGCCGTATTCAACATAAATGTAGCTTTTACAGCATTGGTTATAGCTACAGATGCGTTTACGTTTTCAAAGTATTTCCATCCGGTAACCGAGCCCGATAAATCGGTGGAATATTTGGTAGATGCAGCTAATGGTACCAACGTACCGTCTGCAAATTTCAAATGAACCGAGTCGCCAACATTGTGAAATATATAATCGTGGTAATTGTTGGTGGTTTTACCCTTCGATCGGTACATGTCGAAATAATAACCGGTAGAATTGCTTGTGCGCAGAATGCTGTTTGTGCGTTGCTGATAGCTGTTGTTATAGTCATCATTCAGGTTCTGAATCGAAAACATAAAGTCGTTTGAGATTGGAGACTCTCCGTGTTTGGGTTCGCAAGACAAGAGAGCAACGCTACTATTAGTAGTGTTCCAAGTTGTACCTTCCTTGCCAGATCCATTAACAATAACTGTATTATGCGAAGCATGTCGAACACGATAAGAATCGTGTTCGGCGCTACTATAATCGCCACTTCCGCTTTCGGCTCCCATTACCATTCCTTTTCCATATAGCTCCATGTCGATTCCGGTGGCATGTGCATGCACATACCCTTTTCCTCCTGTGTAATACATCATGCCATTGTTCAGTGTGTCGGTTGTATTAAAGTTTCGTTGCACCACAATGCCAGCATGTACTAAGTTATAAGTAGTATTAACAGGCGGTTTCACACCAATTTCGTTAGCATCAATATTGTCCGTCCATAAAAGCAGTAAAGGATTGTCCCATTCCAGATTGTCGGTTTCAATCTGAGGATTAAATGCACCGGCTTTGTCGTAGGCGTATTTCAAATTTTGAGTAGCCAGTTGCAGATAAGCAGGTAAGTTTTTGCGCTTAGCAATTTTCATCATATATCGAAAGCCATTGCTCATAGACGAACCGGTACCGGTGTCTCCAAAGCGAATTATTTCGTCCGAAGGATATAGATAGTTAGCATAACCTATATAACCATCCAATATGGGCAAGTTGTTATTTAGAATATTCAGGCTTGGTTTGTAGCGGTCAATCACTTCCATCGACTGCATTACCAGTTGATGCGAGCCGTTGGAGTAACCAAATGTTTCGGGCCATACTTTATTAAATGTAAAGTTTTTGAGTGTCCAGCTAATATATTCATCAAAACGATGAGTAGCATCGCCACTTACGCCATATAAAAAACGATTAAAATACTGTTCGCGAACTACGTCATCATTTATCATCAAAAGGGGGTAAAGAGCACCATTACCTGCCAATACCGAATGGTTACTTTGTGGAGCTGTGATGCTTTTGAATACAATATCGGTCATATTTTTCATGGCTTTTTGAGCCGATACCTCATCGAATGCAGTAAACGTATTGGTTTTCAGGTCGTAAACCGTATTTTCAGTTCCTTTTAAATAATTATATAAATAATCGTACGACATGGCTATTCGAGGGTAAAGTGTCCTTGACTCATACCACCAGTTGCTGAAAATTACACCAACACTTTCAGATGCGTACCTTTTTACTTCTACAGTTGCTAAATATTTTACATAATGATGTAATATATCTGAGGCATATTTAGCATATGTACTGTCGTTAGTCAGATAATACAGGATTGAAGCTTCAGCCATTGAGTTCAGTGTGTTAGTATGATAATACCTGTCGGCATAAACACCAGGCAAAGCCAATAAACTTCCTAGGCTGGCAGCCCGATTAGCATTATGTGCCTCTTTTTTAGAGTCGATGCGCGATTTCAACTGCGTAAATAACGATTTAGACCATTTGTAGCCTTTAATATTGTCGACAATATGATCGCGGTCGGAATAAGACGTCCATATAAACGGATGTTTAAAGTTTAAGTATTCGGCAGGAGTTGGCAGTAGAGTTTGCGAAGGATCAATTACAACCTCAGCAGCTAAATCTTTGAATTCAAAATTGTCAAACGTAAAAACTCCGGTTCCGGAAGTTGATAAACCTGACTGAATTTTAAAGCCTGATATAGCTCCTTTAGCTAAAGGGTCGGTATTTTTTAACGAAAAATCATTAATTCCTCTGGAATTGCCTATCCATACATCCATTTTGCCTGTTTCAATGGTCTCATTGGTTGTATTTGGAGCGTTATACGTTTGGCTAACTCCGGAATTATTTACCACAAAAGTGATAGTTTGTTTGCCGGTAAAAGAAGCTGAACCCGGAGCTCCTCCAATATTATCGATGGTATATGCAGCCAAAGCATCGGTGCCTGTTCCGGGTCTGAAACCAAACCTGCTTGCAAAACTCGATGTTTGACTGTTTGAAGATGCCGAAAAATTTGATCCGATTAAAACCATAAATAATGGATTGGTAATAGCACCAATATTGGTAGCCTCAAAATCGAATTTTAATTGAACAAAAGTAGGGTTGTTTTCGAACACAAAATTTCGGTAGAAGTAAACATTGTTACTTGCCGACCGGTCAATTCGTAAAGCACCATTAGCAATTGAATGAGAAAGGCCTGCAACATCTGGTGTGATAGCACTAAACTGACCATCACCTGGAGTTGCACTTACATAGTCAGCAATATTGGTTGATGATTCAAAATTCTGTACAAAAAGTTGTGCATTCAGCAGGTTGTAATAAGCCAAAAGCGCAATTAGTAAAAGATGTTTCATGATATTATTATTAGCTTAGAATATAAAGTTTTACACAATACAAAAATAGAGTAGATGCATTGAACATAGTGGATATTATTGTGCGATTTTAGTCGCAATTTTGTGCGCTTCATTTAAATTGCGTTATATTATTTAAACAATAAATTTCTGAAAAAGTTAAGTCCTAAAAAAAAGAGGTCAGACCAACTAATTTGATCTGACCTCTGATTATTATGCAAAGTAAAGTCTGAAAGCCGAAGTTTATTTTTTCATAAATTTATCAACTACAGTTTTGCCTTCTGTGTCTTTCATTTCGATAATATAAATACCGTTGAATAAATCGCTAACGTTTAATTTGTTACCGTAAATACTGTTTGTATTTATTACATTCATACCAGTTAGGGTGTATACTTTTACCGAAACTATATCAATTCCAGAGAAATTAAGTATGTTCGAAACCGGATTAGGGAATATTTCCACTGCTGAAACAGGATTAACCGTATTTCGGATTAAACCACTGAACACATCTTCGGCAAGTTTATATGTTACCTTTGTTGTTCCATCGGCGGCTGTAACTTCAATTACATCATCGATATTTACATAGCCCATTGTACGCTCAAAACCAGCTTTATCCAATACTTTCAGAGTTGCGCCCTTGTTGGCATAAACCAATGTGAGTAAACTTACACTTGTAATACTGAAAGGTGTATTCACAATCAATTTCTTTTCTTGGTCAATTTCCAGAATCGACGACATAAGGATAGCTTCGTTGCTTGCAAGACCAAAATCAAAAGTGTAACTTGCTTTGTCATTATTTTCGGCTAAAACTTCCAATACCTGACTTTCGTTAACCATTACATCAAATACCAACGAATCTAAGTTATGAACTTTAAACGATTGCAATGCTCCGGAACCGTTGTACACATACAATAGTGATTTTGAACTAACTTCGAGTTTGTCAACGGCTTCTTTAAGTGTCATGGTTGGGCTTACTCCGGTTACTTTGTTGCTGGTAACTGTTAAACCTGAGCCTGCTTTTGCCATCAAAGAGGTGTTGTTGTCCAATGGTGAATTTATTAGTTTGTAAGTTGTTACACTTTCACCATTACCCGAGGTTACTACCAATACATCATTTTCGGCTAAAGTTTCGCTTTCGGTAAGCACTGTTGTTCCCCGTTTGAAAACAAAGGTTTGCGAAGCATCTGCTTTGTCCAACACCAATGCTATGGATGTCGGTGAGTAACCACTTATACTACCGGTAATTGTCAGATTATCGCCCATATATCCTGGTGTTACAATCAATTTTACTGAGGTAACCGTCGATAAGTAGTTTGTAACCTTATTCATTATATGAATACCTATGTTCGAAACTCCTTTGGTATCATTCCAATCTGCGTCAGTTGTATGTTTCACTATCCACTCCGACGATTCGGCTGTTTCGTTTCCACCACCTATACGTTCTAAATTACCTTTGGTAATAGTTGGTTTCCGAAGCAATGTAAGACCATTTATTGGTGAAAGAAGATTTCTGCCTGCAAGCGAATCACTAATTAATTCGAAACGGTCGATAAGTTCGTAAGCAGACGGATCGGATACTTTTTTTGTACCATCTAAAATTGAATCGTTCAGTATTTTCAGCAACCACAGATTACGATGCGGATTAGTCCATAAAGGCGTTCCCTGATGATAAAGTGGTGAAGGTAAATCGGACCATACTTTTAATGGTGCAGTATTATCATTTCCTCTGAAAACAAAATTACTTTCGGAAGCTACTTTGTTGTGATATGTATTATTTACGGGAGCAGTACTCATAACCCAAACATCATTGCCTTTTACCCAAGGGTCAGTTTGGTTATCGTCTTTCAAAAATCCTTTGCCAAGTGTTGGCTTGTCGATTGTAGGTATAGCATCCCAGGCTGACAAAGAGCGATCAGCAGTCCAACGTTTGGATGGCACATAATGTGTTTTGTATGCAGCAATACCATTTTTAGTTGTTATAAATGCAGTGCCGGTCCCAACAAAAGTTGCCACAGCTTGCTGCCATGTTTGAGTTGGCGCACCAGCCACATACATATATCTGCTTAAATCCAAATCCTCTGATCCGGGATTGTATATTTCAACAGCATACCCCTGAGTATTTATTCCCCAAATCATTTCCGAAATAAACGGCTCGGCAATGTATGGTTGCACTGGTGTTCCGAGTTTTTTAAACATAAAATTATATGTCAACGAAATGGTATCGCTTTCGGATGTTACAGTTACCGAAGTGATTCGCTGATCGATACTACCGTTGAGGTTTGTTGCATTTTTAACCACAATTTTTGCTCTTG
>CAMDNO010000233.1 GCA_945902955.1 Porphyromonas cangingivalis | reverse complement strand
AGAGCTTATAGCCGAATTGTCCGAAATTTTCAACATAGAAACCGAAATGTTAATGGAGAAATTATTCTCTGAAAATGAAAAACTTACAAAATACTTAAATTTTAAAAACCTAACGCAAGCGGGTTAAATAGAGCTTGCGAAAGTTGAATTTATTATTTTTTCAGGTGGAGGTGGTACATTGGATAATCCCCACCAAATTGCCACTCTTGCCGATTTGCGTTTCCTTTCAGAAAATACCAACTATGGTGGTTCTGGCACGAATTTTATCCAAACTGCCGATATTGATGCCACCGAAACCAATACCTGGAATGTAGGAAATCATGATGGTGATGCAGGTACAGCGGATGTTGCTATGGGCTTTTCTCCCATAGGAAATTTTTGGGGAAGCTATGATGGGCAAGGGCATACAATTTCTAATTTGTATATTAATCGTCCTGCAACAGATAATATTGGTTTTTTTGCCTTTTTAGTTGGAACTGTTACAAATATTGGACTTACAAATGTTTTCATTGTTGGTCATGACAACGTGGGTGCATTGATTGGTAAAAATAATGATTGGTCATCTGTTACTAATTGCTTTAGCACAGGCAGTGTAAAAGGGAATAAGTGGGTTGGTGGACTTGTTGGGTTAAATTTTAATGGTAGCATTTCAACATCTTATTCTAATGTAAATGCAGAAGGCAATAACAATATTGGTGGCTTAATCGGTGAATTTTATGGAGGAAATATATCAAACTCTTATGCCACAGGAAGTGTAAGAGGGAATTCAAGTATTGCTGGTTTTATTGGGACTGCACGATGTTATTTTCCGACAATGCTCAGAACGATAGATAAATGCTACGCTGTAGGGGTCGTTACCGGAAATGTTGGAAGCATTAATGTCGGCGGTTTTATTGGGGCAAACGATGCAGTGCAGCCTGCAATAGTCACCAATTGTTATTGGGACACACAAACCTCAGGGCAAACAACAAGTGCTGCCGGTAGGAGTAAAACTACATTAGAGATGAAAACCCAAGCCACTTACAGTGGTTGGAATTTTACAACCACAACACCAATTTGGAAAATAAATAGTGCAAACAATAGCGGTTATCCGTATTTGACATGGCAAATTATTCCGATTGCTACCAATAGTAGCTCTTCCGCGCTTAACTTATCAGGCACTTCGAATATACAAGTCGCTGCTGGTGTTACGCTAACTTTAGATGCAAATGCCACAGTTAATCGCCTAATTTTAGCTCCTACAGCCAAGCTTTCGTTGGGTACGAATACGCTCAATGCTCCCAATGGCGTAGTGCTTGAAAGTTCTGCCGATGGCACAGCTACCATTTTGGGCGACAATGCAGTAAGCAATGCTACTGTGCAACAATATGTTACTGCCGGCCGCAACTGGTACATTAGTTCTCCGCTGTCAGGCGCTGGTTATACCGATTTAAGTAGAGGAGTTAGTGTGGTAGAATGGAACGAAGCAACCAAAAACTGGGACACCAAATCGTCGGGCACGCTTACGCAAGGAAAAGGGTATATACAAGTTGCCGATGCAATACAAACAGGAACTACCGGCACGCTAAGTTTTGGCGGAACAACAAACGCAGGTAATATTGATGTTGCAGTTACGCGCACCGAGTCGGGCAATGGTCCCGGATTCAATTTGGTCGGAAATCCGTATCCGTCGTATTTGAATTGGAGTAGTTTTATTTCCGAAGCAACCAACGTAAATATTAGCCGCACCTATTGGTATCGCACCAAAAATACCATTGGCGGTTATACTTTTGTAACCTACAACGGTGTTGGTGGCACCCATGTTACCAGCAATGGAACTGCCAACACATCTATTTCGGGTAAAATTCCGCCTATGCAAGGTTTCTGGATTCGTGTAAATAGCGGCACAGCTTCTACAACTGCCCGATTTACCAACGCCATGCGTGAGCATCGCGATGGTGACCAAAACATTTTCAAAGCGCCAAAACTCGACGAACGTGCTTGTTTGCGTTTGCAATTGATAAATGGCGCTAAAAGCGACGAAACAATGATTTATTTCGACGAAAATGCAGCAAACCAATACGACGATTACGATTCGCCCAAAATGATGAATAACAGCGATGTTGACCCCGATTTGTACACAAAAGCGGGCAACGAACGATTGGTTATCAATGGCTTGAAATCGCTAACAGACAACTTGGAATTGCCTTTAGGCTTTAACTTAAATGCCCCGGCCAATCTGAAAATCAAAGCTGGTGAATTGGCTAATTTCAAAACCGGAACGCGTATCTTTTTGTTAGACAAAACCGAAAAAACACAAACTGAATTGTATCCTGAAACAGAATACAGCTTTAGTACCAAAACGGCAGCCATCAATAACGAAAATCGTTTCAGCTTATTATTCCGCACAGCTGGCATAAGTACCGATATTGACAAAGCAGGTGAGCAAGCAGTAAATGTGTTTGTAGATGCTACAAATCAACTCATTGTGGCAGCACCACTCAATAGCAGCTATGTCATTTACAATGCAGTAGGTCAGCAAATTAATAGTGGAATCACAACTTCGTATCTGCAAACTATAAACTGCAAACTAAATTCAGGCATTTACGTAGTAAAAGTGGTAGATAACGGCAAAGAATTAACAACAAGAATTATCATAAAATAAATAAAACAATACCGCTTATCCCCTTTAGTCAAAGTTAACAATATATCAGTTGTAATGTGTTTGCTGACTTCAATTTGATAAATGTAATTTAAGAAATATAACCACAATAGGCACAATAAGATATATAAAGAAGATAAAAAAGGGTATATAGACCAATGCCTTTCGGCATTTTAATATGTAAGACTTGGAATAGTGTTAATATCATTATTTTTACTACGAACTATTGTGCCTATTGTGGTTTATTTTTCTTCAACTTGACCGAAAGGGATAAGCAGTTAAAACAAAATAAATATCATGGAAAAGAAAATTTATAATGCACCCGCAATCGAGAAAGTAAATTTGGATAACGAAATATCACTTGCTTTAGAGTCGTTACCTACAAAGGGTCCCGGCGAAACGATGTTAGATTTCAAATCGACAAATCCATTTAAGGATATGGATAGTTTGGCATAGAGAATAGAGGAAGTAAATTTGTTGTTTCGTTTATCAACCAAACGGGCTGTTTCAAATCAATTGAAACAGCCCGTTTTTTAATATCATATAGTCTGGTTTTAAGCAGCATACATCCCAATGCTAAATGGCTACAAACACATAACTTCTGGTACTTTAAATTTTCTAACTTTTCTGTTGCTTTTGTTGTTTTTTCCATTCCGTTGGCGACAAACCTGTTTTAGCATCAATAGCTCGTTTTAGCGAATTTAGCGAGCCGAAACCACAACACTCGGCAAGTTGTTCGTTGGAAAAATGCGGATTCTCAGCATAGACCCTCGCTAATTCGTCAATCCGGTAACTATTTACAAAGGAACAGAAGTTTTGATTGTATTGCTGGTTTATTAAATTCGAGATAGTAGTTCTATTTGTACCTAATATTTGCACAACGTCCATTATATTAAGTTGGTTGTTGAGGTAAATTTTCTTTTTTTCAAATTCTACCTCAAGTTTATGTAAAATCTTCTTCTCGGCATCATTTGTTAAATCTATGGGCTCATTATTGAGAACAAAACTATCGGACTCGAAAGTTGGATTTATTGGTTTTTGCCTGAATCCCAAGTAACCAATAACAAACAAAATAACCGAAAAGATGGTCCAGCTAAAATAAATAACCCAATTGTTGGTTAATAAAAAATACCTACCCATTGCCCCCAAAGCGAAAGAAAGAATGCTCATTACAATAATTGAATAGTTGAGAGCCCTCACATTGTTGCTTTTACCATCCACAATATCGGAATAATACTGTTCGGCATTTGCACCATATTTTTTTATCAACATACAGTTGCCAATTACGGTTGCTACCACCTGAATTAAGTAAGTTATTTTGGCCACAATGCGTATGGCTGCCAAAAACTGAATTTGTGGATTATCGTTGTAAGCATGTTGATCGTAGAGCCAAACTGCATATTCGGCTTTGGGAGTAAGAAAAACACCAATAGTATACAATGTACCAATCAGTAACGCAGGTAAAAGATATTTGCCATGTTTTTTTAGCGAGAAACTTTTATCAATAGTGAGTAGCCTGAAATAAATGTAATACATCGGAAAAACCAATAGCGATGCGAATGCAAAAATGGGGTCAAAATACCGATAAATTTGGGGGAGTGGGACGTGATATAAAAAATGGGTGAAATAAACAATCATAGGCAGAAGCATAAACCGACCTAAAAACACGCGCGAAGCACTATAGTTTTTCTGATTTTCGGATAATAGTGTAGCCCAAAGCATACTAACAAATACAGGGGAAATTAAGAAAATTGTTTTTAGCATATTATATAAGCTATTCTATTGCTAGTCATCGTTAATTAGTTACAAAGCAGTTGTTTTCTCCATTCGGATAGCGACAGACCTGTTTTCGATGAAATGACGCGTTTCATTGATTTTACAGAACCAAAACCGGCTCTCTCAGCTAAAACTTCGTTTGCTAAATCGTCATTCTCACAGATAATTCTTTCCAATTCATTAATACGGAAACCATTAACGAAAGTACAAAAGTTCTGATTGTATTCCTGATTAATCAACGTTGAGATATATGTACGATTTGTTCCAATAACTTTTACAAGATCGTGTATAGTAAGCTCACTATTGAGATAAATTTTATTTTTGTCGAATTCCATCAATAACTTTTTATGTATCTTTTTTTGGTCAATATTCAATTCAATGCCAATTGTTTGCGTTGGGATACTTTCCAATTCAGTCACAAAAGTTGGGTTAATTGCTTTCTGTTTACAGCCCATGTATCCAATCAAATAATAATCGATAGCATACAAAATGGTATAAAAAATCAACTCATTATCTGTATTAAATATATTAAGTGCATTTGCAACGTGAATTAAACAGTTGAAAATCAGCAAATAGTTCAATAACTTGGCATGATTGTATTTGCCATCATTTATATTGGAGTAGAACTGTTCGGCTCTATCGCCATATTTTTTTAACAATACTATATTCCTGAAAAGAAAATAGATTGCTTGCAGGTCGATAGCTATAAGTACAACTACACGCAATAATTTCAGAATGCGAAATTGTGGAGTACCCGGAAACGCATCTCTATCGAAAAGCCACACTTTGTATTCGGCAAAAGGTGTAGCCAATACGGTAATTAAATAAATAACACCAATTACCGCCGGAAGAATAAGATAGCGGGAATGGGCTTTCCATGAAAATTTTTCGTCGACCGTAAGCAATCGGAAATAGATATGGTAGAGCGGATATAACAACGTGCCAACAAATAAATAGATAGCATCAAAATAAACGTATATTTCGGGAAGCGGTGCACGATGGAAAAACCGGCTTAAATTAAGAAGAACCAACAAAAGCATCAATTTTGCCAAATACGAACGCGGGATGGAATGTGTAGCTTTTTGTCCAAATAAAAGAATTGCCCAAAAAACAGCAACATATACTGGCAATAAAAGAGCAAGAGTTTTTAACATGAAAATTGTTTGTTTTAATACCTTGAATCAATAAGTTAAATCTTGAACTTTTAACGGATTTAATAACAAAGTACAAATATAGGTCAAATTTTTGTATCATTTTTTATTAACCATTATTTAGGGTCTGCTGAAAAACTCAGCCGACATTAAGATATATAATTTGACGAGAATCGTCTGTTTGTTTTGTAATTGCTATCTGTTTAAAAATAATCGATTGATTTTGAAATACAGTTTTCAGCAAGCGTGCTGAAAAACTCAGCCA
>CAMDNO010000232.1 GCA_945902955.1 Porphyromonas cangingivalis | reverse complement strand
CGATCCAAACCACTCTTACGCCAATCTTCAACTATCTGGCAATACTCTGCCCTGTACTTCATTTTTGATCTAATAACCATATCTTTTTTTATGGCAAAGATAATGGTGCTATTTCAACAACAAAAGATGGGGGTAGCGGAAGGGATACGGAGCAGTTGAGGTTTTTGCGAAACTTGTCCCGATTTGTTTCGGGAGACTGTCGTTAGGGGCAAGGGCAAAAAATAAAAAATGCGGAGAATAAATGGCACTTTTACCGCATTTTATGCGGATTATATTTTGTCATGCGGAGAATAAATTATACTTTTACCGCAAATTTAGCGGAGAAAGAAAAAATATGTATTTATACGACAATCATAACTGGCCAATATTTGAATGGAATAGCGAAAAACTATTATCATTACTATCTTATGTGAGAAATCGACAAGGAAGACTCATTGGAAAAATGGGTGCTTTGGGTTTTGAACTTCAAAATGAAGCAAATCTTGAGATTTTGACAATTGAAATTCTAAAATCGACAGAAATTGAGGGTGAATTTCTCGACAGAGAACAAGTAAGGTCGTCCATAGCGAGGCGCTTAGGTTTAGACATTTCAGGACTTGTTTATTCTGAACGAAACGTAGATGGAATAGTTGATTTGATGCTTGACGCAACAAAGAAATACGACAAAGAACTAACAAAAGAAAGACTTTTTAGCTGGCACGCTTCACTTTTTCCGGCAGGACAAAGCGGAATGTATAAAATTATCACAGGAAATTGGCGCGACGATTCGACCGGACCAATGCAGGTTGTTTCCGGAGCATTAGGAAAAGAAAAAGTTCATTATCAGGCTCCACCGGCAAATAATATAGAAAATGAAATGCGAATTTTCTTCGACTGGTTTAATCTAGAACAGAATGTTGACCCAGTTTTAAAAGCTGCAATTGCACACTTGTGGTTTGTGACACTTCACCCATTTGAAGACGGAAATGGAAGAATTTCAAGAGCATTAAGTGATATGTTGTTAGCACGTTCAGACGAACAATCCTATCGGTTTTACAGCATGTCGACACAAATACGAAAAGAACGAAATTCGTATTATGACATTTTGGAGAAAACACAAAAAGGAAGTTTGGACATAACCAACTGGCTTGAATGGTTTTTAAATAGCTTATTACACTCAATTGAAAGTTCGGAAAAATTACTTGAAAAGGTTATTTATAAACACGAATTTTGGCTTAAGAACTCAAAAGTGTCGATAAATGACAGACAACGGAAAATTCTAAATATGCTAATGGACGACTTTGAAGGGGTGTTGAATACGACAAAATGGGCGAAAATCGGAAAATGCTCGCAAGACACAGCATTGCGTGATATTCAGGATTTAATTGAAAAAGGAATTCTGGCAAAATCAAAACAAGGCGGACGAAACACAAATTATGAATTGAAAGCAAACTAATTGCCCCAAGCCCCAGCCCCTAACACGCTTAATGTCACCCGCCCCAAGTATAGTATTTACAAAGAGGCTGGATGCCAGTAGCTGTGTTCGTTATGGGCAATCCAGTATATAAAACACCCCGCCAAGCTGAGCTCTTGTCGGGGTGTTGCAATTCGTCAGTGGCCGAACAAGTTTTATGTCCTTGTTGAACGAAACTTTCGGCACGCGATAGGGCATCAAATTTCGCTCTTATGGCGAGAAAGTGCTTGATTTTTCTTGAAATTTACACAACTTTACAACTATATAAGCCTACCAAACGAAATTTGTAGTATTTTTGGAGGCTTAATTCAATTTTTGAGTTTGTACTGTATTAAACGCAAAAATGGCTTTATATGCGGTAGAAAAAAAACAAAGTTAGTTTACATACAATTAATAGAATATGAAAATAAAAAAACCAATTTTATTGCTATTTTGCTTATCCCTTTTTACTTTAGGGCAAGCACAGGTATCGAAAACCGTAAACAGTACAGCGGGAAATTTAGCAGAATCATTTACTCCCGCAGAGAAAAAAACCATAACCAACCTAAAAGTAACAGGCACTTTAAACAAGTCCGATTTCTTTTATATGCGTGATAGTTTGTCTGTGATTCAGATTTTGGATTTGAGCGAAGCAAGAATTATAAGTCCGCTTGATACTATGCCCGATCAGGCATTTTACAAAAATAAAACATTAAAACAAATATCTTTTCCAACTAACTTAGTTCGAATAGGATCTACTGCATTTTATAGTTGTAGTGGGTTATTGTCGGTGGAAATTCCGGCAACCGTTACTTCAATTGGAGCATCTGCATTTTCATTTTGTGGTCTCAAATCGGTAACATTGCCTCCAACTAAGATTTCTTATTATGGGTGGGCATTTGACAATTGCGATTCTTTAACCACTGCAACCACTCCATATACTTATGATAGTGGTGACATATTTATGGGTAGTGAAAACTTACGAACTATTATAGTGCCTGAAGGGGTTACAACAATTAGGGATGGCGCTTTTTACCAGTTGACGAGCATGACTACAATAAAACTCCCTTCAACTATAACTTCTATTGGAACACATGCATTTTATAACTGTATCAATCTTGACTCGATAACGATTCCCGAAGGTGTAACTTCAATTGGTCAGGGTGCATTTTGGCAAAACATGAAATTGAAATCAGTAAAGATACCAAATTCGCTGACTACTCTTGAAAACGATGCGTTTTCAAGTTGTAGTTTATTAACTTCACTCGTTTTTCCAAAAGGACTTACAACTATAAAAAGTGGTGTATTCGGTGGTTGCATTGGACTGACTACAATAACAATACCTTACGGTAATGACATTACAAACGGATTCAATATATTTGTAGGCTGTTCAAAACTTAAAACAATTATTATACCCGACGGGATAACTTCTATAAAAAATTATGCTTTTTCATCAGCTCTATCAAACGTAAGTTCAATATTAATTCCTGCTTCGGTCAAAAGCATAGGCGAAAAGGCTTTTTACGCTTGTAGCGGAATTGAAACTATTTCTATTCCTGATAGTGTAACTACAATAGGTGCGTATGCTTTTTCGGGTTGCAGCGGACTGAAATCGGTAACTATACCAAATGCAGTAAGCAATTTGGGAATTTATTCATTCCAGAATTGCAGCAATTTAAGCGCTGTAACATTGCCTAAAGCTTTGTCGAGCATTACTGAAGGCGTTTTTTCGGGATGTGCGAAATTAGCATCTATCAGTTTTCCCAGCTCCTTAGTTACTTTAGGAAAATCAGCTTTTTCGGGTTGTTCAGCACTAGTTATTAACTCCTTTCCGACAACAGTTACTACAATTGGTGAGTCATGTTTTTTAGGTTGTAAATCGATTCAGTCTATTACAATTCCGACCTTGCTAAGCACTATTAATGCCTCAACATTCTCAGGTTGTATACGATTAACATCGATTCAATTTCCTAATACCCTGAGTATTATAAACTATCAGGCTTTTAATGGTTGTGTCGCTCTTACATCTATTGTTATTCCAGCCAATACTTCTATTAGTTATTCTGCATTTCAAAACTGCAAAGGGCTTATTCAGGCTACCACGCCTTACGCTTATAATTCGGGAAATGTTTTTGAAGGTTGCATTAATCTGAAAACCATCGTTATTCCTTCGGATATGTCTACTATTAAGGATTATGCTTTTTATAATTGTAACACCTTGGATTCAATCCAAATACCAACTTCAGTATACACAATTGGCAGTAATGCCTTTAATGGTTGTAGCAATTTGAAAAAGTTCGGCTTGCCAAAGTTTTTAAATACTATAAGAGACAATGCTTTTGCCAATTGTTCAAGTTTAAATTCAATCATTTTACCAGCTACACTTTCCGTGATTCCCTACTCTTGTTTTTCGAGATGTATAAGCTTAACCTCTATAACTATCCCTGTTACTGTCAGTACAATTAACTCCTATGCTTTTGAAGGTTGCACAGGTTTAAATTCAATTTTTATAGAAAACTCTTTTCCTATTGATTTAACGAACTACACATCAGTATTCAATAGTGTAAACAAAACCTCCTGCATACTGAATGTGCCTTATGGAACAAAAACACGTTACTTAGCAGCCAATCAGTGGAATGATTTTACGAATATCGTCGAAAATCCGACAGGTATTTTTATCAGTTCCAATAAAGTTGAACTTTCATCTAATCCGGGTAGTACAATTAGCATTGATGTAAAAGCCAATGTAGCATGGACGGCCAGCTCCAATCAAACATGGTTAACTGTGAATCCTGAGTCGGGTACAGGTGATAACACGCTCACTTTTACCTCGGATAATACTCAGATAACAACAATTAGATATGCCAAAATCACACTGTCGGCTCCCGGTTTTGCTTCTCAAACTGTTGAAGTAACTCAAAAGCTCGCTCCAAAAACAGTGAGTATTTCTGCCGGAGGACTTTCAACTGCGCTTACAGCCGATGAACTGAACTCACTTTCGACACTTATAGTTACCGGCACAATGGATGCCCGTGATTTTAAAGTAATGCGTGACAGTATGCCTCAGTTGACCGATTTGGATTTATCCGGAGTTTCAATTGCTGCTTACACAGGCGTAAATGGCACTTATACTAATTCGATAACTTATCCGGCCAATAATTTTCCAATTTATGCTTTTCAGAATATCAATACCGGAAAAGGAAAAACAGGCTTGAAAAGCATTAAATTGCCAACAACAATTACCTCTATTGGTTCTTATGCATTTGGAGGTTGTAGTGGGTTAAACACTTTTTCTATTCCCTCAACAGTTGTTTCAATAAGTAGTAATTCTTTCTATTATTGTACAGGACTTAGTTCAATTACCATTCCCACATCCGTGAGTAACATAGGTAGTTCTGCTTTTTATAACTGTACAGGATTGGATTCAATAATCGTGAATTCAAGCTTTCCAGTGGACCTGACCACCCCAACTTCTGTGTTTTACAATATAAATAAAACCACTTGTTCATTGTATGTGCCTTATGGATCAAAAGCCCTTTATACAGCAGCAAGCCAATGGAGAGACTTTGCAAACATAGTGGAAAATGCAACAGGTTTTATCTTAGGCACTAACAAGGTAAGACTGTCCTATAATGCTGGAAACAACATAACTGTAGATTTGAAATCTAATGTAAATTGGACTATCAGCTCAGATCAATCGTGGCTTACAATTAATCCAGGTTCTGGTTCAGGAAATTCAACGCTTACCCTCGTAGCAGAAGATAATTTGACAACAACTGCAAGAAAAGCTACACTCACTGTATCAGCTCCGGATTGTATTTCTCAGGTTCTTGAAGTTGTGCAAAACACAGCACCCAAAACTATCAATATCTCTGCCGGTGAATTATCTACCGCACTCACAGCTGAAGAGCTCAGTTCTATTTCAACGCTAACTTTAACAGGAACTCTGGATGCACGTGATTTTAAAACCTTGCGCGTTAAAATGCCCTTACTAACAGATTTAGATTTAACAGGAGCATCTATCTTGGAATATATTGAAACAGAAGGGTCGTACCCGGCACAAACTTCAACAACGTATCAGGCAAACACAGTTCCACAATATGCATTTTATGGAAAAACAAATTTAAAATCGGTTGTAATACCGTCAAATACTACTGCTATAGATAGTTATGCTTTTTATGGTTGTAGCGGTATAAATTCCTTTTCTATTCCTTCAACCATTAATTCATTAGGAAACAATGCTTTTTATGGTTGTAGTGGTTTAACATCATTCTATTCAAATTCATCTTATCCCATTGATTTGAATAATTCATACAGTGTTTTTTATAATGTAAATAAAACTACCTGTACCTTGTATGTGCCCTTTAAAGCAAAAGCACTTTATACAGCTGCTTATCAATGGAATG
>CAMDNO010000231.1 GCA_945902955.1 Porphyromonas cangingivalis | reverse complement strand
CTGAAAGTATTATTGTATCTTTGTGTCGCAGCATATTATTTGGGTTTTGTTTAGCGACACAAAGTTACTGATTTTCAGCGACTTTACCAAATTAATATGCTGTTATTTTGTTATAAATCAGCAAGTTATTTTACTTGCGAAAGTTGAATTAGATATTATATATTATATATTATATATTATATATTAATAGATATACATAGGTTGGGTATTTTCTGGGCTCAATTTACTTTCAATCGGATATTTATTGAAATCCCAATTTGAAGGGTTAAAATATTTATTTGCCAATGCATTTGCTTCAACTTCTGACATCGTATTATTATATCCCCCCGCTCGCCGTAGTGTAACACTTCGCGGCGGACGCTGAGCGTATGTCTCCAGACTACGCTCGGCTAAAAGGAAAGCTCACCGTAATGCGGTATGTGCCACCTGCTTTCCATATTTAAGTGCAAAATCACCTAGTGGTAGCATTTTTGATTGTTGTCACAAAAGGTACCCTACAAAAGTAAGTGAAAATACAAATGTCAAAAAACTACCAACTACCATAATAATTGAGAGAATAAAATATAAAATACGCTTTCTTTTAGCTGCAAACTTATATTTTTTTTCTAATTCATCAATATTAATTTGTCTAATTATTAATCCTTTAAAAATATATCGAACTTTAATTGTTACAATAACAATTAATAATATTAGAGGTAAAAATGCTCTAAATCCTAATGAAATGTAAACATAAAAAAGTGGAATATAAAAGAAATATGTAATCTCGCCCAATAAAACATTTAACAAACCATCAAGAACATAATTATTACCAAATTGTCCAATTTTCTGTCCACAAAAATTAACAAAAATCCAACCGTCTAATAATTTATTCATATAAGTGTGTATAAACTGAACCATAACTTTCATCTAACTTATCCCGCTTTGGCGGGATGTTTCATTTGCGAGAGCATCACTTTCGCAAAGCGAAAAAGTGTATGCGGGAGAAAACACTGCTAAGTGAATGTATAATAGAATATTAGCACAGGACTGTGTTATGCCATCGTTCATTTTTTGTTGTTTTAATAGTCTAAGAAAATTATACGGCTTTTATTCTATTCTCAAAATTGCGCTATTAATACAAACCCAAATTCCACCTTGTTTGTCAAGATATAAAGAATAGAATTTTCTTTTTAAATCACCATCCTTAATGTATTTAATGTCTTTATCAAATAAATCATATTCAATGATTCTATTTCTTGTAATTTTGAATATGTAGTTTTCGGTTCGTGCCCATAATGAATTGTCAGCACCAGTTATTAACTGGAGTATTATATTCTTTTTCATTATTCGAGAAAGTTGACTCATAAATACCAGAGAGTCATTTTTCTCCATTTGAAACTTTCGGGACACTAAAGTACTTACATATTTCATATTGTTTCTACTCGAATCACATTCCCATGTTACGTCATTATAAATACAACATCCGTTTCTTGACGAATTAATGAGCTTTTCATTCGTTGGTAAAATTTCAATGTTATAAAAATCGATAGGTGACTCATAATATGTAATAGTTGAATAATGTGTCTCAGTAGGTACATTCAGAGTATTATATGATTTAAAATTTTTCTGATATATTTTTTCTTCCCATGAATTTGTAACTGAATTAATTTCATTTGCATATCGGAGATATTCATCCTTATTTTTATATTTGATTGTATCTATGTTTCTAATTTCACTGTCTTTGTTATAGTGCTTTTCCCATTTTAATGTATTGTCATCATAACTGATAATGCAATTTTCAGTTGCAAACCATTTTTTGTTGTTTTTATCTATAGCAATATCATTTATTCCATTACTGGTTAAGCCCGAATTTTCTGTATTGTATACAACTACTTTATTATTTGATAAACACGCTAAACCAGCTGAATATATATTCGGATGTTGAGTCGAAGATTTAAATGAAAACCAAATTTTCCCATTATTGTCGATTTCCATACACGATACGCAATTGTTTTTAATAGGAGTATTTTTTTTATTGTAAAATGTAAAAATACTATCGTATTTTATAAGTCCATTATTTGCTGTTCCAATCCAAGTGTTACCAAGTCTATCTTCTTTTATGAAAAGGATTTGATCTACAGGCAATTCACTGTTAAAATAACTGAGATTTTGAGTGTTGCTAAAATTTAATGTTGTTTTTACCCAATTAAAGGGAACAAATTTTAAATTTAGATTGGTTTCACATTGCTTATTTTCAATATTTAAATACTTAAAATCATTAAAATAATTCATACTAAAATAGGAAGTACCATAACTTCTGTTTCCTAAATGGTCGTAATTATTAAGTTCTGAGTTTATATATTCCTCAGTATTAATTACTTTCCCTGCTTTATTCACATATTTCCATACTCCTTGCTTTTTGCCCATTTTAAATTTAGCCATCAATTTAACAAGTTCACCTTTAACAGAGATTTCTGTTTCCCAAATTCCGGTACCATTCTCCAATGTTAGCTTGTTTAATGAATCTCTACATTCCAACGGTTGAAAATCTTTCTGCGAAAAAGACAAAATCGTTTTTAATTGACCATTTGGATAGTAATAATACCAATTCCCATCTAGATGATCGTCTTTGTAATTGCCTTTAGTCTTTACATTCCCATTTGAATAGTATTCAATAAACTCTCCGTTTTTTAAGTTTGATGAATACACACCACTGTATATGATTTTATTGTCCTTTACTAAATAATCGCTGTATTTACCATCATAAAAGTCGCCAGTGCCATTTATTGCAGTAAACCTGTAATATTTTGCTGTTTTTGGAGTTGTAATCTCCCAATTTTGATTGTAAAAAATCGTTGTCATTTGTTGTCCATTTAATTTCAGACATAAGATTAGTATACAAAAAAAGATGTTACCTTTTAAATTCAATTTCATTTTGCAATATTTATTTTAAAGTGTTATTAATTTGTATTTTATTTAATATCTACGTTTTCTTTTTTTTTGAATGGTGCTAACGACAGTCTACGCAAAAACCTCAACTGCTCCTTAATTTATTCGACCCCCTGTCTGAGAAAAATTTCAAATATGCGATTCTCAGCATATCATTTTTAGTTTTTGCGCAGTCTGACGACTAAGGCTAAGCGCATTTGGCGGTCACCGCTTAGGCGGGATGTTTCATTTGCGGGAGTATTCACTGTCGCACTGCGACAAAGTGAATTGAAAATCAGCGAAGCTAATGCGGGCGCAAAACCTGCAAATTTACGTCAGCCAGCAGGTGACAATAAGAGCGCGTGTTAGTGGTTGTTATTTTCTTCTTTCATGAGTTCTTCGGTTTCTTGTTTTAGTTGGGGCGAAATAAAAAGTCCGATAATAAATCCACTAAAAAGTCCTCCAATATGTGCTGCATTATCTATACCACCAGTTAGACCATAAAGTAAGCTAAAACCAACAAAAACTAATGTACTTACCAATAAAGCTTTACTAAATTCTTTTGGATAAGCTTTCGTAAGCATTAAGGCAAGGAATAATCCGTATAGACCAAAGATTGCACCAGAAGCTCCAACACTTACGGTTGCATCGTGCCACCATAAGCTGGCTACACTTGCAAAAATTCCTGATATTAAATAAATAATTGCAAATTTAGTTTTGCCAATACGAGGTTCGAGAAATATACCAACGAATAATAAACCATACATATTTGCAGCTAAATGCATAATACCACCATGCAAAAAAGTACTTGTCAATAATCTCCACCATTCGCCATTTGTTGTTAATGGTTTAAAGTTTGCACCCCATTCAAGCAAGTCATTACCATGAAAAGAGATGAAACCAAGACCGGAAAAAACCATAATAAAAAAGACAAGTATATTTAGATCCATGATAATGCAAGAAACAAAGAAACCTTCTTTTGGAATAAAGAACGAAAAAAACTCAATTAGCTCTGATTTTTTGCGTTTGTTTCTCCTTGTACTTAATTCTTTAGCTTCAAATTTTGGAACGAGAATCATTAATAACCAGATAAGACCACCAATTCCAAATGAACCGAAAATCCAAGCAAATTTATTTCCATTTCTTGATTCAAAAGGTTCATTAACAGAAATCAATACTGTATTTGATGAATATATTAAAGGGCTTTGCTTAATTGCTTTTTGAAACTGATCCAAGTCATCCGAATAATTTTGTCTTTTGAGGTAAATAAATTTTGACAGATCAGTGTATTCGAAATCACGTTGACTTTGTTCAGTAAAAGATTGAAACAAATTTTCTTTCTCTTCATCGGATAATCTATTGCTTATTCTATCCTTATAAAGGACTCCAAGCCACGCTTTTATTGTGTCTGATTCAAAGGAATTTTGTCTGTAATCCAATCGTTTTCCATCATATTTTTTTGTAAATACAATAATGGCACCATTTCTAGCTTTTTCTCCAAATACCTGTACTAAGGCATCGTTCTTTATTACACGAACTGAATCAATATTTTCATTTGGGATATTCGGCATTTGAATGTTTGGAATTGGTTTCCCGTCAATTACAACTAATGGTTTAGTATTATCAAATTCTCGAAACAACAATATTTTTTTTTCATTTTCACTTTTTAGGATAGGACATACAACATATATACGAAGGTTCAAATCTTCATTATGTTTTCCACTAACTTCAACTGTTTTACTTACGCTTATATGGTCTTTATCTATATAGTAATCTTTTAGTGTATAAAACTTTGTTGCTTCATGTTTGTCTATTTGTGAAATATCTGTAAGTTCTGTAAGCTTTCCCGTTGCTGTTTCTAGATATTCTTGAGCTATAATTGTCGGAGCAACAATTGCAATGGCTGCAATGAGCTGATATATAAATGGTAGATTTCCTCCATTTTTTGTTTTTATATTTAAAAAATTAATTCTTGGTCGTAACCAAATTAAAATAGGAATCCAAGGGAGTATAAAAGGAATAATAAAATTTATAATAATATCTTTAACTTGAAATAATTGGAACTTAATAATTATCAGCCAATTTAAAAGTGTATAGCCTCCAATTATACTTATTGCAATAATAAGAAATGGTAAAAATACTAGTCTTAGTTTTTCTGTCAGTTTATTCATTTATTGTTCTCTTTGAAATGTATTAATTCGAGTCAATTTTCTATGGTTATAAGCTTGGATTTCGTTTTTTTTTTAGAATAACCGCTAACAAGAAAATATGCGTAACAACACATACTTCAATTGTAATTATACACATACCCTCAACTCACCGTAGTCTCTAAATCCAACACTCCGGACGCTGGTCGTATGGCTCCAGCCTACGACCGATGGAAAACTTGTCCGTCCACTGACGGATTAAAGCTCACGCTTTAAATATTATTGTTTTAAATATGCCAGCCAGAGGCCGGCTTCCCACCGAGCTTGTTACGATGTAATCGGAAACGAAGTCAAAGAGACTTCGCCCAGCGATAAAGCATTACTCAATACACTACGCCGAGCGGGGTAGGATTGCAAATCCTACCTGACAACCGCCAACTTTTGTTCGTTTGAATGTAGGCATATCAGATTGGACCGGGATTGCTCATTACGCTACGGCGAGCAGTGTTAATATACAATAAATTTCTTTGCCCCAAATAAGTTTGTCGATGGAGAGATTACATATATACCTTTGGAATACTTAGATACATTTAGATTGTATTCCTGATTCGCCAAAACATGTATAGCTTCAACAAACATTCCATAGCTATTGAATATTTTTACATAATTGTCAATTGGACTTTTTATAAAAACATCCCTTTTAGTCCCTAAATGCACATTAATATCAGATTCTGGATTAACAACAGAATGTAATGCAGTGTGTATTGAATAATAACAGTCTTGATAGTTC
>CAMDNO010000230.1 GCA_945902955.1 Porphyromonas cangingivalis | reverse complement strand
TTGTTTTTGTTTTGCGTTAAACAAAATCTAAAATTATAGGCTTGCAACTTTTTATCGCCTGTACCATTTGGTTGCAAAATTTCGTTTTGTATGCCATAGCAATAGCCGCTATTCGGGTCTTTGGGATTGATATAAGGTGAAATTCCATCCGGAAACTGGTGCTTGTCGCGCAGTTGCACACCATTAAGCGTTTCACCGTAAAGGCTGTTATCTTCGCGCCCGAGCATGTACGACACGCCAGCTTTGGCTAACAAATCGCCTTCATAAGTGGCATCGATAAACATCTTTGCTTTTACTTTTATTACTTCCGTAATAGTATTCAACGTACTTGTAAACTGAACCTCTTCAATTTTGCCATTACGTTTAAAAACTGAAGTAAGTTCGTAATTCTTAATCAATTCTACCTTCGTGTCTTTCAATAGATTATTGAAAACGGTAAGTGCAACGTGTGGTTCAAATTTCCACATTTCAAACTCGCCGTAATGCGTACCCAATTGACGATAAAAATCACGCGAAATACCAGTTACTGCATATTTATTCCCTATATCTGTTTCGCCTAAACCACTGGTGGACAGCCCACCCAAATAGTTAGACGGTTCAATAATCAATGCTTTTTTACCTAATCGGTCAGCAGAAACCGCCGCAACAATACCAGCCGATGTGCCGCCATAAATAAAGATATCGGTTTCAATTGTTTTTGCATTCAGTTGTAATACTGAAATAAGTAAAATGACAAGTGTTGTTTTTTTCATTCTCAATTAATTTTTTTTTATTTCCAAACTGTTACACCTCCGGGAACTACTATTTTTTCTCCTATTATAATTTTACTGTTCGATGGAATTGGTAATTCATATTTTTCCGACGAATAATTCACAGCCACCCAATATCCTTCGCGCCATTCCACAAAAACATAATCGGGTAAGTCAAGAATTTGTGCGCCGGACGTTGTGTATAATTTGCGTAAAACAGCTTCTTCTAATTCCTTGTCTTTCGATTCCACTCCTACATAAGCCACCGTACCTTTCCCTAAATTCCGTTTTATAACACAAGGTTTTCCTGCATAAAACTGGTCGGCGTAAGTAGCCCAAGTTTCGGTATTTTTGTCGGGTATAAGCATATCGCCCCACACGTTCCATTGAAATTTTGTTCCACCAAAATTAATATTTCCAATCACAGTAGGAGGTAATTGGTCAAACCCATCGACCTTAGCCCCTATCAAATTCCAGATAGGTTGTTGCAATAATTTTTCCCACAAATGACTATTGTTGTCTTTCATACCAGTGCGTACCGAAATAACAAGATGTCCGCCATCGCTCACGTATTTCGTCCATTTGTGAATCACTTTTTCGTCCACCATTTCGTAAGCCGGCGCTACCATAAATGGGTATTTTTGCACATCAAAACTATCTGTCTCAGCAATAAAAGCTACCGGACAAGCCATGGCTTTTAGTTTTTGATAATAGCTGTAATAATGCCGCCATGTATCCCACGAGTTGGTTACTTTCGTTGTTTCCATGCTCATCAAGTTATCTTGTTTCCAGAGAAAAGCAGTAGTGCGTCCAGCTACTTCGGCAGGCATTTGCTCTGATTTTGAATTGATTTTCAATTCATTAACTTCTTTAATCGCTTGCACGTATTCTTTTCCGCCCGGCGATACAGTAACGCCATCGGTTTCCATTATGCCTTTGTGAAATTGCTCGCTGCCAAACAGCGGTTGACGAAAACGGTAGGTGCACACAAATTTTTCGCACAACCCAAAACAATGCCAAATCCACATACGCACGGCGCCCGGAAGTGGTTGGGAGTTCCATTGCCCCCAGTTAATTTGTCCGGGTTGAAGTTCCATAATTCCGGTAAAACCTTTTTGCGAACGAGCCATTTCGCCCGAAAACGATAGCTCCATGCCACTACCCAAACGGAAACCCAAATCGCCAGTTGGCGCATCTAAATAGGTGGAAAGCAAATACATGGTGTGCGATGCAAAATCAAGGTCGTTACGACTTCGAAATAAATCGACCGAAGGCAAAAAGCGGTAATATGCAAAATTGGTAGTAATCCATTGCTCCGGTGAAATGCCGGCCCTTAATAAATTGGATTGATAACGCAGCGCTACTGCCAATGCATCGGCGGAGTAGCGTTTGAAATCGAGAAAAGCATGCGGGTTTGAATTGTGATTTTTGGCATTCGGAATGGCAATTTGCTCAAAATTGTTGTAGGTAAAACTCCAAAAAGCTGCTCCCCAAGCGGTATTAAGCTTATCGATTGTACCGTATTTTTTCTTTAGCCATGTTCTGAAATCAGCTTGAGCAAAATCGGAATAGTCGTAAAGTCCTTCAATATGTGGCTCATTATCAATTTGCCAGCCGCTAATTGTTGGGTTATTTCCGTAACGACGAATCATATCGCCGACCACTTTTTTGATATACGCCTGATAAATAGGATTTGCACCGTTAGCATTCAGTCGCATACCGTGATTAACGGTGTAGCCAGCTTCGTTTTTAACTAACATTTCAGGATGTTTTTGGGTCAACCACGCCGGCGGACACGGACTTGGGGTACACATCACCACTTTCAAACCATATTTCGCAGCCAATTCCACATTTTTATCCAACCACGAAAAGTCAAATTTTCCTTCTTCTGGTTCTATTCGTGCCCACGCAAATTCAGCAAAATGTGTAAATTCAAAACCCAGTTCAGCCATGCGTTTCAAGTCACGTTCCCACTGACTTTCGTCCCATTGTTCGGGATAATAGTAAGCACCAATGGGCATTACAGATTTGCCGAGATTTAATTTAGTATCAATTTGGCATTGTGCAGCAAACACAATGAGAGAAAAGAATACGTACAAAAGTGTTTTTCGCATGGTAAATTCTAAATAAGGTTATCACAAAATAATTTGCAGAAACTACAAATCAGACGAAAGAATGTGTGTTTTACCTTAAATGAAAACCAAACAAATAAGCCATTTTTATCGACAATCTTGTATTTTAATATTTTTGTGTATTTTTGCACCCAACTACCCGAAAGCAGTAAAGAATGAATATTGAGAGTCAGAATTTGTGGAAAAAAATATGTGAGCAGGACGATTTAGCAGCGTTCGAAGCCTTGCATACCACCTATTATGCTGCACTTTGCAATTTTACATTTTCGTATCTTAAAGACAAGGAGTCGTGTGAAGAAGTTGTTTCGGATGTTTTTATTGCTGTATGGCAAAAGCGCCATGAGCTGCGCGATATCCGTAATATTCAGTCCTACCTTTATACTTGTTCCAAAAATTTATCCATCGATTTAATTCGTAAAAATGCAATTCGCATTCAACCGGATACCAATTGTTACGAAATAGAAATACCCGATACCGACGACCATTTTCTTTCGCCCATCGAATTGAAAGAATTCAGGTCGAAAATGAATGAAGCTATTGAACAACTGCCACCGCAGTGTAAAATGATATTCAAAATGTTGGTCAACGACCAACTGGCGTACAAGGAAATTGCTGAAATTCTGAATCTTTCGCGCAAAACAGTGGAGGCACAAATTGCCATTGCCTATAAAAAAATAACAGTGATACTTAAAAAAATATACCCATCTTTACTAATTTCGTTTATTTTCAATTCCCTTTTAGGGTAATTAGTCAGAATATGCGTCTAACGGTAAAAGGTTTAGTTTTTTAAGGTTTAAAAATTAGTAGTTAATGCGAATCAGTATTTAAAAAATTAGATTAATGAAAGCAATAGATATTTTGCCAAATAAATGAATAAGTAATCCAGCAGTTGATCTAACTTTCATCGCTCTTTGAATTTTTGTTTTTTCATTTAACCAGTTAAAAAAAGACTCAATTGGTTGTCTGACTCTTGAAACAGCACACGAGAACAAGTCATTAAATGCTTTATCTCTTTGTTTTATTTCATCTGTCTGCCCCTTAATTCCTTTAATAGGAGTTAGCATTTCAATATCTTGAGTTTTTCTTTTATTGCTGTTAAAGTATTCTTTATCAGAGTAAGCCTTGTCGCCAAGTATTACTTTTGAAAGGATTTCATCACCCCATGCTTGCTTGAAAACGGTTAAATCGTTGTCTTCAGCTGGTGTAATAATCATGCTTTCAGGAAAAGGAATTGTACCAACTCTCAAACTTGCCATTGTATGTATTTTACAACCATAATAATACAAGTTTTTAGTTGAGCAAAAACCTTTTGCAGTAATCTCAGGTGCCACTTTTCCTGTTCTGTTTTTACTACCACTAGTAATGACAGGCATTGAATCGACAATCGAAAATAAATCACTGCAACCCTCTGGTTTAAATGAACTAATAAGTATATTTGCAAGTGCCTGAAAAGCACCTGACATTAAATTTAATCTATACGAAAACGTTTGATACGATGGTAACTTAGGAAACCAATCCAAAAGATAATCTTTTGTAAATGAATGAATTTCATTAACCTGAAAATACCGTTGTTCGTATCCGGCAAAAAGATATATTGTCATTAATTCTTGATCTGTAAAATCTGGCTTGGCATTATTGCTAAAGCGTTGACAATCAAACTTTAATGTTGATTCGTATAAGTCGCAGATATACAGATAGATAGCAATTAATTTAAGTTCTTTTTCTCTGGAGATCATATCGTTGAAAATTAGGGGTAATTTTCTTCTAAGATACTGATTTCCAGAGAATTATACAAATATTTTAAGATAAATTATACATTTAATTTATTGATAATCAACATATTAAAAACAATTGAATTGTGGAGTTTTCAACTCCTGATTCGCATAGTTAGTTAATTGTTTGTTTAAGAGTAAAATGGAAAAGAAAATTGATGAATTAAAAAGTAAAATCAGGTTTAAAGACAATATCGTCTTTACCCAAGCTGATGTGAACGCTTCTTTTGATAAGATAAAGAAGCGTATTGAAACGCCTCAGCACATAGAATTGCCTACGTATCGAAAAGTGAATTTGTTTACATCCCTGCCATTCAGAGTAGCAGCATCCATTGCCGTTATTTTTACACTAAGCTATTTTGGATTAAATTATTATACTGATCAGCAGCAAATTGTAGTTGCCAACAATACGGACTTGGTTCAGGAAGTGGTATTACCCGACGGCTCGAAAGTATCCCTGCGTTCGAAATCGAACCTCGTTTATCGTAAAAGTTTTTCCGAAAACCGAAATGTGGAGTTACAGGGCGAAGCATTGTTCGAAGTTGCCAAAAACAAAGACTATCCGTTTACGGTCGAAACCAAACAAGGTACAGTAACGGTGCTGGGCACTGTGTTTTCGGTACGGGCGTTCGAAGGTGAAAATTATACACGTACTTTGCTCAAAGAAGGAAGAGTTCAATTTGCTGATTTACAAGAAAATGAAACTGTAATTTTAACGCCCGGACAGGAAGCAAAATTAGTAAAAGGCGAAAAAAATATTCAGGTCAAAAAAGTAAAAAATATGGATAGGGCGTTGGCATGGCACTCGCACAATTTTAGCTTCGATAATGAAACGTTGGAATCCATACTCGCTGTTTTATCCGACGCTTACGATAAAAAGTTACAAATTAAAGATAAAACGATTGGGGACACACGATACACACTCAAATTTAATAAGGGTGAATCGCTTCGCAAAATGCTCGAAATTTTATCGGAGGTAGCTAGTTTTAAACATACTATAAAAGATGATTTAATTATAATCGAGAAAAAATAAACAACAAAAGCTTCATATTCTGAAGCTTTTGTTGTTTTAATACCCCTTTTAGTCGAAAACAGATTAGGGAATTGAGGAATTTCTTTCGTCATTATTGGTACAAATCCAAAATACCAAAATGATAATCGCTATTCGATGAAAAAAGAAATCCGTATCCGCATTCTTGTTT
>CAMDNO010000229.1 GCA_945902955.1 Porphyromonas cangingivalis | reverse complement strand
TCTGTCATGTTGATTTACGATAAAGCTACAGGCGTAATTTTGGGCGGACAAACAGCTGGCTACGAAGGAGCCGACCGAAGATTAGATGTAATTGCAACAGCTGCAGCAACCAAACTTACTGTAAGCGATTTGGCTGATGTGGATTATGCATATTCGCCACCACTCGGCACAGCCAACGATGCCATTAATATGGCTGCATTTACGGCTGAAAATAAAATGTCGGGCTTTAGTCCATCGGTAACAGCTTCGGAAATCGATGCTTTTGTAGAAGGACGAAATCCAATTTATATTGATGTGCGTGATATTTTTGCTTACGAAAAAACGCACATAATGGGCGCTATGCATATTCCATTGGAACTTTTACCCGAAAAGTTGGGTTCAATACCTGCTAATCGTCCCGTAATTGTGTACGACGAAAACGGCAAAAAAGGTCACCAAGCGTTACGCACACTCATTGGTGCAGGATTTACAGATGTTACCAATATTTCGGGCGGACACGCCTCGCTGCAACGTCAGGCAAGAGCTGTAGGTTTCAAGAATTTGAAAATTGAGTTGTTGGAAATTGAGAAGAAATCTATCGGCAAAAAAGAAAATGAAGCCGAAGCTGAAGCAGAAAGTGTTCAATCGGAAGATTTTACGTCACAAATTATAGTGGATGTTCGTACTCCGCAGGAATTCCGTGCAGGTGCTGTTCCAAACGCTATCAATATTTCGTTGGATGAATTAACAAATCGCTACGAAGAATTAGGCAACAATGCTGACCGAGAAATTATTGTATATTGTGCCACCGGAGCTCGTTCGGCTTATGCACAACGCTTGTTGATGCAAATAGGTTATACCAACGTAAAAAATGGTGGTGGTTTGCATTCGATGATGGCGCAAGTGCGTTCGGCAAGCCAACCAAAGCAAGAAGCTAAACCAGTTTCGAACGAGCCCTTAGTTGTTGACGTTCGCACACGTGGCGAATTTCAAAGTGGAGCATTTCCGGGAGCGATTAATATCGACCTCGACCAATTGGCAGCTAAGGCAAACGAATTAGGAGCTAAAGACAGAGAAATTGTACTTTATTGCGCTTCGGGTGCACGCTCGGCTTATGGTGTACGTATGTTACAACAAATGGGTTTTAGCAACGTGAAAAACGGTGGTGGATTGATGCACATGATGATGAGGAGGTAAGCCATGCAAACATTTTTAATTATTCTCGCAGTATTTTTCGGAGCTATAGTTTTGTTAAATATATATGCTCGCATTAAAATGAAAAATGCGCCCAAAGTAGCTGATAGTGAAAAAATTATAACATTGACGGATAAAAACTTCAATCAGCAAACCAAAGGAAAACTGGTGTTGGTTGACTTTTGGGCCGAATGGTGTGCTCCTTGCCGAATGATGGCTCCAATATTAAATGATGTTGCGAATGAATTACCCGATGGAAAACTGGTTGGAAAACTAAACATTGAAACCTATCAATCGATGGCACAAAAGTTCAATGTACGCAGCATACCTACACTTATACTTTTTAAAGATGGAAAAGAAGTGGATCGGTTTGTAGGCGTAAAAACCAAAGATTTTTTGATAAAAGCAATGAAATAATTTACCATTAATTCATTTACTATTTAAAATTTAAAAAAAATGAAAAAAGTACTGATTTTAGGTGGTGGTTTTGCAGGAGTGCAGGCAGCTATTGAACTACAAAAAAATAAGAATTTTGAGGTAACATTGGTATCCGATCGGGATTATCTATTTGTATATCCCATATCTATTTGGATTCCTGTTCGTCTGAAAAAATTCGAAGATGTACAAGTTCCATTGGAAAAGATTGCTAAAAAATTCAATTTCACACTGATAATTGATAGAGTTAGCGGAATAAATGCTGCCACCAAAACGGTAATATTGGAAAGCCAAACCCTTACCTACGACTATCTTGTGGTAGCATTTGGAGCTGATAAAGTACAGCACAAAGGCATGAACCATACCCTTACAATTTGCGGAAAACCCGAAATGAGTGTTATGCTACGTGACAAATTGGATAGTTTGATAGCCCGCGGAAATGGTAAAATTGCCATCGGTTTTGGTGGAAATCCGAAAGATAAATCAGCAGTTCGTGGTGGACCTGCTTTTGAATTAATTTTCAACATCCAACATTATCTGAAGAAGAAAAAACTTGCCGACAAGTTCGAACTCACATTTTTTGCGCCTATGGACGAACCCGGCGCTAAAATGGGTCCCGGTGCTTTGGGGATGCTCGATAAAATGTTTAAACGCTATAATATCAAAATTCGTTTTGGCAAAAAAATTGCCGAATTTGTGGAAGATGGTGTTGTTTTCGAAGATGGCTCGAAGCTCGATTCGGATATGATCATGTTTATTTCGGCTGGGACAGGTTCGGCAGTACTTAAAAATACTGATTTACCACTTTCGGAAGCCGGATTTGTAAAAATAAACGATTACGGACAGGTTCCCGGATTCGACAATGTGTTTGCAGCCGGCGATGCAGCTGCTTACGAAGGGCCGGATTGGATTTCGAAGCAAGGGCATATTGCCGAAATAATGGGACGCAATGTCGCCGATAATATTATGGCAGTTGATAGCGGCCTTTTCCCAAATAAAGGCTACCAGGAGCATCTTAGCATTTTGTGTGTAATGGATACGGGCGATGGCGCTGCTTTTGTATATCGTAAAGGCGAAAAAGCATTTCTGATTCCGCTTCCATTTATCGGACATTGGCTCAAACGTGGCTGGGGAGTGTATGCAAAGCTTACTAAAGTGGGTAGAATTCCTCGTTTGCCAAATATGTAAAAGCATTAAACCCGCTAAATCCGCGTTACTATTTCTTTTTATAATAAATCTGTCAAAGTAGAATTATTTATTCATTAAAAAAGATTTTATGAAACAAAAAATTCAATTTTTCCCTATAACTTCATTTGCAGTTATTATGGGGCTTACCGGATTAACTATTGCTTTCGGTAAATTTTATCACTTGCAATGGTTGCCCAAAGTATTTTACGACGTATCAATTTTTACGGTACTTGCACTATTCGTATTTTTCATTATTATGTACGGACTGAAGTTAGCATTTTACCCCGATGAAGTAAGAACTGATTTTAAACATCGGATTAGAATTAACTTTTTTTCGGCAATTAGTATCTCGCTGTTGTTACTTTCTATCGCGTTTTACACGTATTTTCCACTTTTATCTATCACATTTTGGTGGATGGGTGTTGTGTTGCATACCATATTTATGTTTAAAACCATTAGTTTTTGGATACAACACAATTTCGAAATTCATCACTTCAATCCGGCTTGGTTTATTCCTGTTGTTGGAAATATCCTTATCCCGATAGCAGGCGTAGAATATGCTCCCCAAATAATCTCTTATTTTTATTTTTCGGTTGGCTTTTTCTTTTGGATAGTATTATTTACAATTTTTCTGTATAGGGCTATTTTCCATGCTCAATTACCCGAAAAGTTTATTCCAACATTCTTTATTTTGTTGGCGCCTCCGGCAATAGGGTTTATTTCGTACATGCGATTGGCACAAAGCTGGGATGGTTTTTCTATTTTTATGCTTCTCATAACATATTTCTTTATATTACTTTTAGCGGTGATGTATCGCAGTTTTTACAAACTGAAATTCTTTATGTCGTGGTGGGCATTTACATTCCCGCTTACAGCCACAACTATTGCAAGTACAGTTGCATTTCAGGTAACAAACGAGGCATTTTTTAAATATATTGCATTTTTGATGCTAGGAATTGCTATTGTTGCTATCGGCATAGTAGCTTGGTTTACAGCGCTTAACATTAAAAAGGGAGAAATTTGCATCAAAGAAGATTAATTCATAAAAATAAAATAAACACATGAAAACAAAATTAACAGCTATTGTATTTAGCATTTTTGGGTTATTAATAGGAGTAATTATCACTGCCATAACTTTAAACTTATCGGTTGGCAAAATGATGATTAAAGAAATGAAAAGTCCGTACGATTACGAGAAAACGGTATCGACCATTGTAAACCGAATTAATTCGGCTAAAGAATGGCATGTGGTTACAGTTTATGATATGAATGAAGAAGTTACCAAACATGGTGGAAAACCAATTGGAAAATATAGTATAATAAAATATTGTAGTGGCAAATATGCTTCGGAAATGTTGATGGATGATAGCCGAAAAACGATGGGCGCTATGATGCCAAAAGCATTTGCAGTGTACGAAAAAACGGATGGTCAAGTGTATGTAGCTACATCGAACGGCGCAGTAATGGGAAAACTATTTGGCGGAGAAACCGAATCGCTGATTGAAAAAGTATCGCTCGAAGTAGAAGATATGTTACGTTTTATGAATTTTAAATTCAGTGTTTTTTAATTCGTATTATACAGTATTTACAAAAAGTTAGCATGTCAGATTATTCATTTCGCAATAAAAATCATTGGTACGATGGAGCTTTCTACGATAAAATAGTTGCACCCAATCAAACCAAACTTTTTGAGCAGATAAAGCAATTAATTACCAATCAAAGCTCGGTGCTCGATGTGGGATGCGGCACAGGCTATTTACCTTTCGTGCTTGCCGACAAATGTAAATCGGTTACCGGCATTGATTTATCGAAACGAAATATTGACAAGGCGAACAAAAATTTACAGTTAAGTAATTTAAAATCAATTCAATTCGTTCACACCCCTTTGGACCAACTAAATCCAAAGGGGTTGGTTCGTTTTGATTATGCCACTATTACTTATGTGGTGCACGAAATTGACGAGCACGACCGACTACCACTTTTAGAGTCCATGTTTCGGGTTGCCGACACCGTTATTATTGGCGACTACCTCACACCTCAACCACGTTCATATTCAGGTTTTATAACCGAAATTGTTGAATTTGTAGCCGGCAAAAGTCATTATCGTAACTTCAAAAACTTTCAGCGAAATGGTGGGCTGAATGGAATAATTACGAAAGGAAATTTTGATTTAATTGCTGAAATTACAAACGAAACAAATAGAATTGTGGTGCTGAAGAAAAAGTAAGATAACTATTTTGATTATTTATCATTTATGATTTCAAAAAAACAATTATTCAACTTTCTTCTTTTACTAATTGTTATTAGTGATTATTCGTATGCACAAGTAACCATGTTTAGTGCCAATCCTCTAAAAAAAGGACAGTTTGTATTTTTTAATCAAACACAGTATTTTGAAAAAAACAGTAAATACAACTGGAATACGAAAGAATTCACAGACTTGGCTGATACGCTAAAAACAGATAGTTACTCTTTACTACCAATGGTTGGTTATGGATTAAATGAACGACTTTCGTTTTTCGTACAGTATCCTCTTTATTTTGATAATCAGAACGATGTGACCAAATTCTATCAAGGTGATGTAATGCTGATGTCGCGTTATGCAATTTTTCCGGCCACTGCAAAAAAAACAGGTATGTTGCTTATCGGAGGATTGCGATTGCCTACTGCCGATTATCACAACAATCCGTACGCTGATGGCAGCGTGGACGTTTTTTTGGGCGAAATATTCTCAACCAAATGGTACGGTGATTTTAAAACACATTTGAAATCGGAATATTACATCAACACGAAAAACAAGCTGAATGAAAATCCAGGCGATGAGTTCCGCTTTTTCTTTAAACAGGATTACCGCTTTACGAAAAATCTGAAAATTTACATGAATAATATATACACCTATCAAGGTAAAAAACGTAACAGTTTAACCCACTTTGCAGCAAATCAGCATAAAATTACTGCTATACAATGCTTTGCTACTCTCGGAGTTCAGATTTGAGCACTACAGATTTTTTCTTTATGAAGGGTGCATATTTGTATTTTAGAGCATCATATAGTTTTTGTACTTTTTG
>CAMDNO010000228.1 GCA_945902955.1 Porphyromonas cangingivalis | reverse complement strand
ATATAAGCCATGGTTAGGAATGTAGTAATCCCAGCTAATACTTCAGTACGAACAGTAGTACCGTTCTTTTTAAGTTTAAAATATTTTTCGAACATATTTATTAGATTTTATGAAGTTAATTGTTTAAAAATTCCATTTTGCACCCAAAGTTGGACATACCTTAAAACCTTGAACCGGAGCAAAATTATAACCTAATTCAACTTCACTACCCACTGATAGATTTTTATTAATATTATACCAAAGTTGTGGTTCGGAAATAAAAACAGGATGTGTAACGCCATCAAAAGTATAGGTATTCTTTTCCCACCACAAATCAGCAAAACCAGTAAAACTCATTTTGCCTTTTAAAAAATTAAGACCCCAAACCCCAGTTAGTTGAGCAGAATTTTGTTTACCTTGTATGTTTTTGTAAAGCACTTTTAAATTTAATGTTTTACTAAAGTCCGCATTATTCCAACCCCAATCGACTCCTAATAAATATGAATTATTTATAGGAAAACCTGCTCCATTATTGATTAATAAACCACCATTATATTCCACATGCGCACTAAATGGGCCATTCCAGAATTTTAAACAACGAGCAATTTCCATATAGGCTAATGCTGGATGATTATCAGAACCATCGTTAAAATCCATATCTACAAAAAAGAATGTATTACCCCATTTATCCGGTTTAAACATTTCGAGCGTTGAAGTTATATAGCTTCGGTCCTTTCCAAAATCGTAATGAACCTGTAAATTAGTTTGAGCATGTGAAACTGTAGCAGCAAGCACTAAAGCTGCTAAAATTAATTTTTTCATAAGAATTTCGTTTTGTATTTGATAATTGATAATTGATAATTGAGTTACGCTTCTATAATCTCAATTTTTTCAATTTTATCGCCTGCACGAATAACGTCAATCACATCCACACCTTCTACCACTTTGCCAAAACAAGTATGATTGCGGTCGAGATGGGCCGTATTGCGGCGACTGTGGCAAATAAAAAACTGTGAACCACCTGTGTTTCTTCCAGCATGTGCCATCGAAAGTACGCCACGGTCGTGGTATTGGTTTCCACCATCCAATTCGCACTTAATGGTATAACCGGGTCCACCAGCGCCATTTCCAATAGGGCAGCCACCCTGAATTACAAAATCGGGTATCACACGGTGAAAAGTTAACCCATTGTAAAAGCCTTTTTCGGCCAATGTGATAAAGTTGTTAACTGCTAATGGAGCATCATTTTCGTAAAACTCTGCCGTCATAACGCCTTTTTCGGTTGTAATAATTGCTTTCTTCATTCTCTTTTTAATTGTTATTTATAGTTATTTTATTGTTATTTATAGTTATTCATTGTAATTCTTTTGTGTCTCTTTTGTACTCAACTATAGCAATTGTTGTGGTTTGTAATTTGTGATTTTATGTTTTTTTTAGAATTGAAAATAGATAAATGGTTGTATTTCAGATGATTTAATTTGTATTACTAAAAATATTATAAGCGACAAATATACTAATTTTAAAACGAACGGCGAACGAATGACAAAATTCTCCGCTTTTTGTTCCATTTTTCGAGAAGTAAAATGCAACATAAAACCTATGATTATCAATATGCTAACTAATGGATAACCCATTATAAAATCGCTTATGATTTCTGGATGAAAAGACCTAAATATTTGTGTCAACAGCTCCCCAACAGTTTGCATATCGGCAGCGCGAAAAAACAACCAGGTGAAGCAAACAAAATGAAAAGTAAAGATAACTCCAACGATATTTGTCAATTTGTTTTGCGGAATAATAAATATTGAACGAACAAATTTTTCTATTGTCAGCATTAGGCCATGAAGCGCTCCCCAAATAATAAAGCGTAAGGCTGCCCCATGCCATAATCCGCCCAAAAGCATGGTTATGAGCAAATTAATGTATGTTCGAAGTTTTCCTTTACGGTTTCCACCAAGCGAGATGTACAAATAATCGCGCAACCATGTCGACAACGAAATATGCCAACGTCGCCAAAATTCGGTAATACTTGCCGACTGATAAGGCGAGTCGAAATTGATATTTAGCTTATAACCAAGCAATAACGCAATGCCAATAGCCATATCCGAATAGCCCGAAAAATCGCAATAAATCTGCAAGGCATAACCATAAACGCCCATTAGGTTTTCGAAGCCGGTATAAAGTGTTGGTGCATCGAAAATTCGGTCTACAAAATTTAGACTTATATAATCGGAAATGACTGCTTTTTTAAATAATCCGCTTGAAATGAGAAAAATAGCTTTTCCGAAATCTTGTTTATTGAGAAAAGGAGTTTTAAATATTTGAGGAATAAAATCGGCAGCTCTTACAATTGGACCTGCTACCATTTGTGGGAAAAATGTGAGGTAAAAAGCATATTCGGTTATATTTTTAAGAGGCAATATATTCCGACGATATACATCGATGGTATAACTTAGACTTTGAAATGTAAAAAATGAAATGCCAACAGGTAGGAAAATGGCAAACGGGTCGAAGGGTTTATTTATTAACTCGTAAAAGCTGGCAAATAAAAAGTTGGTATATTTAAAATAAGCTAAGAGCCCTAAGTTTATAGTTAAGCTACTTATTAATAGTAGTATGCGAATTGATTTTTGGTTGGTTTTTCCCATCAACCGAGCCAAATTAAAATCGGAAAAAGTAAGTAATAGCAGCAACAAGAAATACCATCCACTCGATTTATAATAAAAATAAACAGAAAATACTGTTAAAAATAAAATTCGTAGTTTTTGTTTTTTTAAAATCAATAAGTAAATGGCAAAAAAACCAACAAATAAGTACAAAAACAATGCGCTACTAAAAATTATAGGCGCTTGTGGTTGGTACAAAAGTTCGTTCAGAAGTCTATCAAAATCAATGGGAAACATAGTTCGAATAGCTATTAATCAATGTGTTATAAATCATTTTGCCTTGTAGTTTGTATCCTGAAATTGTATAGTGAATACCATCGGAAGTGATAAGTAGTTGTCGGCGCCACTCGGAAGCTGAGCCTATTCCGCCGCTAATATTATACATATCCATGCAAGCGATATTATTTTTTTCGGCAGCTGCAAGTAGTCCATTTCGGACTATATTTAAGTACCGATTATTTTTTTTACGACGATAGAAATTATCGAAAGGCGTTACGATAACAATGGGCGCTTCGATGTTATGTAAACGAATGTTTTTAATCATTTTATCTGCTTCATTTACAATGATCTGCGATGTTACTCCTGGATTAACACCTTCATTGGTGCCGAGCGAAATAAGAATTAAATCGGGTTGCAAAAGAGGCATTTCAGCAAAGAATGTTTGTGCCTGATTAAAGTCTGAGTAATGTGCTCCATTTATTCCAACTACATGATATTGAATGCCTTTCTTCTCGTTTTCGAGTACTAAACCATCAATTACTACATTACCAACCGATTGTATTTCAATATTATCTGTTGGGTTATTGAGTTTAATTTCATAAATAGTATCTCCTGTAAAAGCTACTAACTTTCGATTTGAATCGTTTTTGTTGGTAATAAATGCAAGTAAACCGTTCGAATCGTTACGGCAAATTAATTTCATTTTTCGAAACGAATTATCTATGGAGTCCCTATTTGTTAATTTTACTTCGAATGTAAAAATGTCGTTGTTGCATTGCATGCTTGCTCCAGCAATTCCGGGTTTAAATTTTTGTTTTCGATTTCTAATTGTTTCCCATTTCCACGTAGAATTTGTTGACGAATGAAAGTCAAAAGATTCGTTTGAGCGAGTAATGCGAAACGGAAAAATTAATCCACGCCCGGCATTTCCAAATCTATATTGAAGGCTATTGCGAATTTCACGTGTCAAAATATCAGCCTGAATGTGCGAATCGCCAATATGCAAAATGTTTATTGTTTGTTGCGTATCTGAAGTTTCTAAACCATTGAGTTTTGCAAAAAAACTCGATAGGGTTTTGCTATTTATAATACTGTCATTTTCAGAAGAATACTTTAGAAAATATTGTTTGAAATCAGGTTCTTGCGAATAGCTAGATATAATAATCGTAAGGTTGAAAATCAAAATGAAATTAATTCGAAACAAGATTCTGCCTCCTTTCTGCAAATTTATCAGCTTCGAATATTATACTTCGAGCAAGCGAATGACCAATAATTTTGCCGCCATCAAAGTTTAAATGTGTATAATCTTTACCAGCAAGTGGAGGGTTGGAATGCACAAAGTTTGCCATCGAATTTTCTCCGCCCATTGCTTTATAAAGATTCCAGAAAAGCAATTTATTGTTTACTGCAAATTGCTCTTGTGCCCTCACCAAACTTTTAACTGCTTTCATAGTTGTAAATCCACCTTGTCCACGCTCACTTCTATCCGATACCGACAGCATAAGAATGGGTGTGTCGGGAAAAGCAATTTTAAATTTATTCACCAATCGCTCCATATTTTGCAAGTACGAAGTATATTTCCTCGATTCAGGCGTCATGGCATTCAGTCCAAATTGCAAAACAATCAAATCGTAATTCAGAAGACTGTCAAATTTCATTAAATTTTTTTTTGGAATGGCAAGTAAGCTAACACCCGAATTTCCTTTGATCGAAAAATTATCGATGTAAAGCCCTGTGCTATCTTCGAGCGATGCTCCAAAGATGGTAACTCCTGATTGAATTTGAAAATTCAGTTTTACCTTACGTATGTCCGAATGACCCACGCTAATCATTTCGGGAAGTGCCGATTGCGAAAGTTTTAATTGCTGTTTTACTGTGTCGTTGAGACATAAACGTGCTTCAGAGGCATTTTGCGAAGCATAAAATAAACGAAAAATATCAAATTTACGGGTATGTTTGTATTTGTAGCTCGATTTAAAGCGAACAAAATTGGCAGAGTCGGGAACATAGTTGAAGCCATTGATGCCAAAATTGCGACTGCCTTTAAGATTCACAACCGAATTTGTAATCCAACCACTATAGGTAAGTTCCACTGAGCGACGATAGCCGGCTGCCTCGTGTGTAATGGGTACAAAGCCCACACCATTACCTCCAAAAATAGATTGTAAAGTGTCGCGGAGGTCGCAAACAACCAAGTCGGCATCGGTAAACGAATCGCCAAACCATGCCACACGCACTTTATCGCGGCCGCTCTTAGTACGTTGTAATTTATTGAAAATAGCGTCGAGAGGGAATTTTTGTTCTGTAAAATTTTGAATAGGAATCAATCCTTTAGGAATTGAATCTGTTATTTCCGGACTTAAAATTGAATCTTTAATGGCTTTGGGTGCTTCTATTTCAGACTCTAACTCTTCGGCAATAGGTTCTGTTTCAATTATATCCGAAAACATATTTATCGGTTTTAACTGAAAAGATAAAAAACGTGCATCGAAGTCGATAAACGATAACGAACCAAAAAATATTGCAATAATAAGAACAAATAGAAACGAGTTGTAAATGTAATTTTTTTCTTTCACAATAGCTGCAAGCTGAAATTTATTTTTGCGAGCTGCAAAGGTACAAAATTTATTGTTTTATATAACTTTTGCATCTTAAAGCGATATTCTTATTTGAATATCGCTTTAAAAATATCGTTTCCATTTGCAAAAAGCAATAATCCCATTAAAATAAAGAAACCTGCAGATTGGGCATATTCCATAAATTGTTCGCTTGGTTTTCGTCGGGTAATCATTTCATAAAGCAAAAACACAACGTGTCCACCATCGAGTGCCGGAATAGGAAGGAAGTTCATAAAGGCAAGAATAACAGATAGTAAAGCCGTCATTGACCAAAATATTTGCCAATCCCAAGTTTTTGGAAACATTTTACCAATACTTCCAAAGCCACCCAATTGTTTGGCGCCTTCTTTCGAGAAAATGAGTTTAAGTTGTTTGGTATAGCTTGTTAGTGTTTCCCAGCCCATATTTATGCCGGCAGGTATAGAGGC
>CAMDNO010000227.1 GCA_945902955.1 Porphyromonas cangingivalis | reverse complement strand
GTATTGTTGTGAATGTGCTGCAAAACGGTTCTTTTTGTACCCAAAAAAGAAGCTAGTTTTTCACGGATTCTTTTGAGAACCGCAACGATTGGCTCTGAGTTGATTTGAACTAAATCAATGTCTTCAGAATATCGTATTTGGGGCTTTAGATAGAGTTTGTGTAAGGCTGTACCTCCTCTGAATGCAAGCGATTTGTTTATCAATTCATCTGAAAACAATTCTACTAAAGCACGTACAATTATTAAATCCTGCTCCACTTGTGCATCTGTAGGCCATGGCGCCTGTTCTTTCCACTCTTGTATATATCTTTGGGGTATCATAAATCGCTTTCAATTTCCATATTAATTATTACTTTCCACGTTTCATCCAATAAGCCATTTTTGCTTACCTGTGTGGATAGCAAAACAGGGGAAACAGTTCTGTCTTTTAAATTTTTCAATAGCACATCGGATATTTTTTTTTCGTCCAATACTTTATCCATTATATAGCCCATACGTTGTAAAACGGGAGTATTCGGATATTTTTTGATTGTACGTGAGAGTGAAGAGACTTTTATGGATTGAGCCAGTTCCTGTAACACGGTTGTGACGCGGTTCAAGCCAATCTTTTCAACATAAGCTAATAAATCTAATGCGGTTAATTCGGGTGAGGATACATTTATAAAACCTGCATTGGTTGTTTTTTGAATAATATCATCTTGTTCCCATGTGTTTTTTGACAGAAATGAAATCTTTAATTTCTTGCTATTAATACTTCGTGGTGCCGGTGTTTGAGCGATTACAAAATATTCCATGGGTTGCTGATGAGCTGCTCCGTATAAAGCAGAAGCGGATAGCAATGCCACATAGTAGGGTTTATTCAAGGACTTCATCAAATCGTCAATGAATAAGTGGTAGGGAAGCATTCCCTGTTTTGAATATTCAGGTGGAATAATAACATAGAATCTCTGACGAACCTGAGCTATTTCATTTTTTGTTTTGAGACGATATAAGTTTTGCTTTAAGGCAAGATAAGTTATATCAAATTCTTTTTGCAATTCTTCTAATGTGAAGGAATATCTACCCAAAGAACGAATTTTATCCAAATATCGATCTAAATAATTATGTGATATTTCCTTTCTGTTCATGTGTTTGTTTCTATTTGCAAAAAGATACGTTTTGTGTATCTATGTGCAAATGTAAAATAATAAATTGAGATTGCCAATATCTAGCATTATTATTTAGTCAAAAAGCATATTTTAGGTTTTTGTGTTGCTTTTTTAAATAGTATATTGATGGATAGTAATCCATGTTAGTTAATTTAGTTGTGTGTTTTGTGATATCGAAACAACATCTATAATTCAAATTATTGGCAGTAAATTTACACCTCAAAAGCATTACAAGAATGAAAGAGAAGATAAAAGAACTCACATCAAGGAGTAATGGTTGGGGTAATTAAAGGCGAAAAGAGGCAATTAATCAGTATGTTCCTGGTTGGGAGAACTACTTTAAATTAGCGAACATGAAAAGAAAGTGAATTTAGCATTTAAATATCAATTTTACTCCTTCTGCAATTTTATGCTTTTCACAAAATCGGTGGGTGTCATTTTGTAAACCTCTGTAAAACAAGTTGTAAAATACGATGGGGAATTAAATCCCACATCGTAGCACACTTCCGAGATATTTTTGCCCTGTTTGCTCAGCAATTCACAAGCTTTTTTGAGGCGTATATTTCGTATAAATTCGCCGGTACTTTGTCCGGTAAGGGCTTTTATTTTTCGGTGTAATCCCATTCGGCTAATGCCAATTTCTTGCGCAAGGGTATCGCCGTTAAATTCAGTTTCAATCATTTTATCAAGAATTATCGAAATGGCTTTTTGCAAAAAAAGTTCATCCGGCGATTCGGTTTTACTGCTCGGATTGTGCATTTCGCCAAGCGATATTTTTTTACTAAAACGTTCTTTGAGCAATTGTCGTAGGTCGATTAGTTTTTCAACTCGCACGATAAGATGTTGTGGATGAAAGGGTTTTGTGATATACGAATCGGCACCAATGCTTAGTCCTTCAATGCGGTTCTCAATATCAGATTTGGCTGTTAATAAAATAATTGGAATATGACTTGTTTCTATGGATTTTTTCAACTGTTTACACATTTCAATACCATCCATCTCGGGCATCATTATATCGCTTATTATTAAATCGAAATCCTGCAACATGGCTGCTTCAAGACCTATAGCGCCATTTTCGGCCTCCTCAATGCTGTAGTTTTCTCCCAAAATACTACGAATGTAACTTCGGATATCAGCATTATCTTCAACAACTAAAATCCTTTTTTTATGACTTCTCTTTGAATTATCAGCCGGATTAGTAATTTTATCAAGCTCTTCGTTTTGAAATTCAATTTCACTTTTTGAAACTTGTTCGTCAAATTCAATTAACTCTTCTTTGAGATAAGCACTTTTTTCGTTAGGTAGTGTTATTGTGAAGCGGGTTTTTACATCTGGTGTACTTTCTACTTCAATAGTACCGTGGTGCAGTTCTATCAGGTTTTTCACTAAATGCAGCCCTATTCCCGAGCCTTGTTGGATAGTACTTTTTTCTTTGCCTTGATAGAATCTGTCGAAAATACTATTTATATCTTTGGGCTGTATCCCTTTACCATTATCGGTAACCGATATTTCGAGTTGCTTGTTTTCTAATGTATCTTTTGTTGCGAGTATAATGATTGAGATTTCACCTCCATCGGGTGTGAATTTAAAAGCATTTGAAAGTAGATTTATCAACGATTTGTTTAAAAACTCCAAATCGAACCAAGCCCAAAGCTCTTTTTCGGCATGAATAAATGCAAGTTTGATATTTTTTTGCTTTCTTAACTCGTCAAAGGATAGAATTATTTCGCTGATAGAATGTATAATATCTAACTTTTGTACTTTTAATTTCATTTGGCCTCTTTCAGCTTTCCTAAAATCGAGCAATTGATTTACCATTGTTAAAAGTCGGTGGGCATTGCGAAGCATCAATTTTAAATTTGATTTTTTCTCTTCGTTATTTTCTTCATATTGCATTTTTTCCAACGGACCAATAATTAAAGTCAGTGGGGTTCTGAACTCATGCGATATATTTGTAAAAAACTGGAGTTTTTCTTGATGAAGCTCTTCGTCTTTATCGCGTTTTGCACGTTCAATTTTTAAATGGTTCGCGGTTTTTATTCTGATGGTTAGAAATGACCAAATAAAATAAACAATGCCCGCCAACAGAACGAAATAGATAAAATAAGCCCATCCCGATTCCCAAAACGGTGGAAGCACTTTTATTTGAATTGATGCTATGTTCGTATCGCTCCAAACGGCATCGGGGCTCGATGCTTTTACTTTAAATACGTAACTGCCAGGCTGTAACTTTCGAAATGTAACACTATTTTGATTGTCTAAATAATTCCATTTCTTATCTGAGCCTTCCAAAAAATAGGCATATTGTGTTTTTTGGTCCGAATTGTAGTTTATTCCCATAAATTCAATCGTAAATACCGATTGATTGTATTTAAGTTCAATCTTGTTGCTAAGAGTAATATTTTCTTTAAGCGGCGAGTATTTTTCTTTATTTTCCGAAGGGGTTATTAACTCGTTGAATATAAGAAGTTTCGTAAAAACAACCGAAGGGCATTTATCATTTTTGGTAACATTCAGTGGGTTGAATATATTTATACCTCCAAAACCGGCAAAGGCGAGTAGCCCATTGGGCAAAACCAGTGAAGCTCGCTCCGAAAATTCTCTATTCTGTATACCATCGCTGGCTCTAAAACTTTCAATTTCATTTGTCTTGGTGTCGATACTCGAAAGTCCTTTGCTTGTGCCTATCCATATTTTTCCGGTATTGTCTTTCTCTACTGAAGCCAAGTAATTGCTAAGCAGTCCTTTATCACTGTTAAATATGGTTTTGCTTTTGGTTTTTTGATTATAAAAATGTAATCCTTCTCCCTGTGTACTTATCCATACATTATCACCATGAATAAATATATCGCTCACAATATGTAGATTTTGGTTTGTTGGGTTAATATTTATCTTTTTACTAACGGGATTAAACGTAATTACCCCCATTCCGTAAGTGCCAATCCACAAAACGCCTTGGTTGTCTTGCGCAATAGAGCGAATGGCAACTAATCTGTTTTTATCCAATTGAATGCGACTAAAGGTTTGTGATTTTAAATCGAACTTTGCTAACCCACTTGTAGTGCCTATCCAAATTGATTTGTCTTTAGCCTGAAAAATGGTGCGAACATCATTCCCTGGTAGCGAATTTGCATTTTTATAATCAAATAAATACTGTTTAAAACTGGTACCTTGCTTATTCGATTTTATTAATCCATTGTTGTAAGTTCCTATCCATAAAGTAGCATCCAAATCGTACAATAAGGCTTGATACACATTGCCGGTAAGCCTTTTGGATATTTCGAGGGGTTCTGCTTCTCCACTTTGGAGGTTCATTTTATATAACCCAATTTTGTCAGTTCCCATAGTGGCAACAAAAATACTCCCATCGTGGTCGGTAGCAATGGCATTGATGGGTGAGTTTGGTAACGAATTGTATGTTTCATGGTCGTGTTTGAATAATTTGAATTTCGTTGAAGTTCCATTCAGCATGTTTACTCCTCCCCAGGCAGAGCCAAGCCATAAATTATTTTCTTTGTCGGCAAAAATTGAGTTAATAGATGCGCAACTTAAGCTGGTAGCCGATTCGCCCTGTTTGATAACTTGAAAAGTAAATTTCTCGGTGAGCGAAAAAGATCGAACCGAAAATCCCATTAAAAAATTCTCTGTTCCTATCCAAATTTTACCATTTTTATCTTCCTTAATTACGCCTATCGAGTTTGTAGTAAGCGTTTCTGGGTAGCTTATTAAGTCCAATTTATTGGTTGTTTCGTTGTATAAATAACATCCTTTGGAGGTGCCAATCCATATTCTACGAAAGCTATCTTGATAAATGGAGCGTACAAATCTTCCATTTTCGGGGAGGGCAAAAAACTCTAACTTCTTTTCTTCCAAATCATATCTGTATAGTCCGTCATGCTGTGTGCCAATCCAAAGTCGCTTGTTATCATCTTCCAAAATTCGCATTACATTGAGTGGTGCGGGAATGTTCGGTATTTTGGGCAAAGTCAGAGCATAAAACTTTCTTGATTTCCATTCAAAATAATTCACCCCATTGCCATAAGTTCCCATCCATATTTTCGACTTATCTACACTGGCTGTTAAATGTGTTATATCGTTATAAATCAACTTCATCGGACTGGTGTTCGTTCGTACTTTGACAATGCTGTCCGATTTATAATCGTAAATATTTAGCCCATCCGAAGTGCCCGCCCAGATATTGCCATCACTGGCCAAAAGCATAGTTTGGGTGCGGTTGTGCGAAAGCGAGTACCGCCCTTTATTAACAGAAAAATGAGTAAAACTTTTGCCGTCAAATTTATTTAATCCCTCCTCAGTTGCAATCCATATTAAGCCATAATTATCTTGTATTATGCTGTAAATAATATTGCTCGATAAGCCCTGTTCGGAAGTGTATGTTTTAATTAGGTTCGACTCAATTTTTTGGCTTAATGCCGGATAGGGTGTGCAAACCAAAATAAATAACACTAAAAGTAAGTTCAAAAAAAGCGATGTGGATTTCATAGACTTATAATTATTTACACAAAGATAAATAATTGTGTTTTAGATTTGCATACTCAATTCTAAATATTAGATATTTTGGTATGATAGGAATATTTTGTTACAATAATAATAGAATTTTGTACATGTATGAAAGTGTAAAACGTATTTTTTTAGGAATTTTGCAAATAAAAAAATCACAGCATATCACTGCAAATACATTATGAATTACAAAACTGCAAAGTATAAAAAAATCCTACCAACTATAATTTGTTTAGTTAGTTGTATTACTGCTGTTTATAGTAGTTCTATTACCATTAATAATGTTACTCCCCGATATGATACCAACGGAAAAATTATTGATGCCCACGACGGAAGAATTATTAAGTTTGGCA
>CAMDNO010000226.1 GCA_945902955.1 Porphyromonas cangingivalis | reverse complement strand
GCATCGGTGATTCTGGAAGCGCATTTCAAAGCATCGCTTAAAAAATTGAATCCCACTTTGCCGGAATCGGCACGAATTGAAGCGTACCAAAAGGTCATTAACCTCGGCACGGAGGATATTATGGAAAACAACGAGCGTTTCCATACCTACCTGACCAATGGCGTAACGGTGGAATATACCAAAGACGGAAACACCAAGGGCATCAATGTATCGCTTATGGATGTGGAGAACCCCGAGAACAATAGTTTTTGGGTGGTGAATCAGTTGGTGGTAAAAGAAAACAACAACGAGAAACGATTTGATGTAGTGGTGTTTGTCAATGGTTTACCGTTAGTTTTTATTGAACTAAAAAATGCTACCGACGAAAAAGCCACTGTTCGGAAGGCATTTACACAAATACAAAATTACAAAAAAGCCGTTCCTTCCATTTTTTATTACAATGCGCTCTGTGTAATTTCGGACGGTATTGATGCCAAAGTGTCGAGTGTATCTGCCCCGTTTTCACGCTTTTTATCTTGGAAATGTCCTGAGAAAATAGCCCACGACACCCGCACTGAGTTGCAAATTCTAGCTGAATGCATGTTGGACAAAAAAGTGTTAGTAGAGTTGATACGCTACTGTACCGTTTTTGAACAGGAAGAACGCAAAGACGAGAAAACAGGTTTGATATCACAGGTAAAAATCAAAAAAGTAGGTGCCTATCACCAATATTATGCGGTACAAAAAGCGGTGCAAGAAACCTTACGCGCTACCCACGCTACCGATGGCGACCGCAAAGTGGGCGTAGTGTGGCATACGCAAGGTTCGGGCAAATCGCTGTCCATGGTTTTTTATTGCGGACAAATTATCACGCATCCGCACATGGAAAACCCAACCATTGTAATGCTTACCGACCGCAACGATTTGGACGACCAGCTATTTGGAACGTTTGGAAACTGCGTGGGGCTCTTGCGCCAAACGCCTGTGCAAGCCAACAGCCGCGAGCATATCAAAGAATTGCTGAAAGTATCGGGCGGTGGCGTAATATTTACCACCATTCAGAAGTTTTCGCCCGAAGAGGGCAATGTGTACGATACTTTATCGGCACGTACTAACATTGTAGTGGTGGCCGATGAAGCACACCGCAGTCAGTATGGTTTCAAAGGCCGCATAGTGGAATTGGAAGAAGGTTCTGAAATCCGTTATGGGAATGCCAAATACCTGCGCGATGCTTTGCCCAATGCGTCGTATATTGGTTTTACGGGAACACCCATCGAGAAAGAAGACAAATCGACTCCGGCCGTTTTTGGAAAATACATTGATGTGTACGACATCAAACAAGCAGTTGACGATGGCGCAACAGTTCCAATAAGTTACGAATCGCGCCTGATAAAAATTAAACTAAACGATGCTACTGCCAAAACGATTGACGAAGAAATAAATGCCATTTGCAACGCCACGGAAGAGCAATTGGAAAAAGCAAAAAAACTTACCGCTACCATTGATGCCATAGTTGGTCAGACAGATAGAGTTGAAGATGTTGCCCAGGACATTGTGCATCACTTCGAAGCACGTCAGGTTACAATGGATGGCAAAGCCATGATTGTATGCATGACCCGCAATATTTGTGTAAAAGTGTACAATGCCATCATTGCGTTGCGCCCCGATTGGCATCATGCTGATTTGGATAAAGGCGTGATAAAAGTAGTAATGACCAGTTCGAGCGACGACCCTGAACTGTTTCAACCGCACCACAGCACCAAACAGCAACGAAAAGACTTGGCTACCCGCATGAAAGATAATCACGACAATCTAAAATTGGTAATTGTGCGCGATATGTGGCTCACAGGTTTTGATGCGCCTTGCCTCAACACCTTGTATGTGGATAAAAAAATGCAGGGAGCCAACCTGATGCAAGCCATTGCTCGTGTAAACCGCGTGTACAAAGACAAGCCGGGCGGATTGATTGTAGATTATATCGGTATTGGTCAAGACCTGCGAAATGCAATGGTTACTTACCTGCAAAGTGGTGGCGAAGGTTCGCCTGTGGTAGATATAAAAGAAGCGATTGCCGGTATGAAAGAGAAGTTTGAAATAGTGGAACAGATGTTCAAAGGGTATGACTATCTGGCTTATTTCAAATCGGAAACGGCACAACGGTTGCAAGTGCTGCTAGGTGCACAAAACTTTATACTCGCCAACGAGAAACTCAAAGAACGCTACCTGAACGAAGTCACGGCATTGTCGAAACTCTTTGCCATGTCCATTCCAAGCCCAGATGCCGAAGTGCTGAAAGATGGTATTGCTTTTTTTCAGGCTGTAAAATCAAGAATCAATAAGTTTGCAGGTATTGGCATAAAATCGGATTATGAAGTAGAAACAGCCATTCGCCAAATTGTAGACGATGCATTGTCTAGCGATGGGGTAATTGATATTTTTGAAGCGGCAGGAATTAAAACGCCTTCGATAAGTATTTTGTCGGACGAATTCTTGTTGGAAGTCAAAAACATGCAGCAGAAAAATGTGGCTTTTGAATTACTGAAAAAACTGTTGAACGACGAAGTACGCATTCGCAAAACCAAAAATATAGCACAAGGAAAGCGATTTTCCGAAATGTTGGAATCGGTGGTGAAACGTTATCACAACAACCAAATAGACTCGGCTCAAGTGTTGCAGGAACTTTCGGAAATAGCCAAAGAAATGCGATTGGAAGACCACAAGTCGGAAGAGCTTGGTTTGACAACCGAAGAATATGCATTTTACAGCGTGTTGCGCGAAAACGACTCCACAAAAATGCTCGACGACAACAAAATGAAAGAACTGATTCACACCATTGTGGACGTAATTCGAAAAAATGCCACCGTGGATTGGAGTAAACGCGATGATGTGCGGGCTAAATTACGATTGACCGTAAAGAAAATATTGATGCGTTACGGTTATCCTCCCGACCTTGCAAAAATGGAAGCCGACCGCGTATTGGCACAAGGCGAATCATTGGCCGATATGTTTTCGAGAGACAATTAAAAATAACCATTCGTTGATGTTATACGACCCCTTTCGGGGTCGTATGGTGGTAGGCATTGCATCATCCCACAATTTCATTGTGGGTTAAGCACATTTAACACCTTCGGTGTTTTGAAGAAGATTATATTTCTCCCTCCGGCCCCGCTTTGGCGGGATGTGCCATAGAAATGACAGCTTGCCTTTGTAGTCAATATCCGTCGCCAATCATTCTTACATACATTGAGTTTATGCGTGCGACGGGTTCGAAGGGCGTTACGCACCGTCGCCAATGGAAAGGTTATGTTACTAATGAAGGTCGGGCGACGAAATTTCTCTCTCTCTCTTGATTGCATTGTCATGCCGAAGCGCAGCGAGGGATATAAAAAATTGAATTGTATTGGGTGGCATTTATCCCGGAATAGGCTTTAGCCAATTCTTAAAGGGAAAAATAGAAACAGGGCTTTAGCCAAAATGATAAAAGATATTGATTTGGCTAATGGTTTTATTATGAAGAATTTTATCCTGCTAAATCCAAAGTTCTCATCGACGAAATCGACAAGGTATTAGCGGCGCATTATGGTTTTACGGATGAGGAGTTGGATTTTATTATCAACTACGATATCAAGTATAGGATGGGGAAAGAGTTGGAGGGAGAAGAGTATTAACTTGCCCCCTATTATCTCTTTTTGCTCGCTGACTGTTGGTACCACTAAAGGGGGAATTAATAAACCATAGTTAATATACATTAAAACAGAGCCTATTTTGAACCAAATTTGATTTATATGCGTTATTTTTGGAAATAATTTCCCAAACAAACAGGTATAATTATGATTCAGGAATTTTACGTCGAGAACTTCATGTCTTTTGGAGATCGGCAATATGTATCCTTTGAAGCAACCAGTGATAAAACTTACCTCGATGAATTAACTGTTGAAGTTAAACCCGGAGTACGGTTATTAAAAACTGCAATCATTTATGGTGCTAATGCTTCTGGCAAGTCTAATTTGCTGTTTGCTATTGAAACACTATGGCAATTACTGATTACGCCCAAAGATGTAAAAAGCAAGTTGATAGCAAATTACAAACCTTTTGCATTAAACAATGGCGAGCCAACTGTAATGGGTATTACATTTTATATAGGAGATGTAAAATATACTTACGAAGTGATGTACAATGCATCTTCCATACTTTCGGAAAAAATGGAATATATTAATGGGGTTCGGAGGGCGTTGTTTTACGAAAGAAGCGAAGGAAATAAAATTAGCTTTGGTACGACAATTGGCTTGTCGAAAAATTCAGCTAAAACAATTATTTCGAATAGTTTGAATAATCATACTGTATTGTCGACCTTTTCTAAAGTAATCATTGAGGATGAAAATACCGAATTTGAAAAATTATTTCACTGGATTGAAAAACATGTCCATAAAATCGGTTCACATACCAAGTCGTTAAATATTGGTTTAGAGGCTGAGCTCGATACTGATTTGAAAAGTTTTATGGTAGATGCTCTTCGTGTTTCAGACTTTAACATCACGGATTTTAAAATAATTGAAGAGTTAGAAGAAGATAATGAATTGCCGCCTGATTATATACTTAAATCGAATATCGTATCTGAAGAAAAAGCAAGCTATTTGTACAAAATACGAGTCAAGAAAATTCAACTAACACATTCAAGTTCGAAAGGTGACTTTTTATTGAAATTAGAAGAAGAGTCGTTGGGTACTATTGAATACTTTAGTTTATGTAGAAAAATGTATGACTTAATACGCTTTGATTGTATTTATTTGATAGATGAATTGGAAGATAGTATTCACTACGATTTAATGCTGAATGAGTTACTTCGATTCTTGAGAAATAGTAATCGATCGCAATTGATATTTACAACTCATAGCCAACAGCTATTAGACGAAGATTTTATACGTCGCGATATGATAAAGTTAGTCGAGAAATCGCATGAAACTGCTGAAAGTCAAGTATATTCAGCTTCAGATTTTAAATTGCATAAAAAACTGTCGCTGTTTAATGCCTATAAAATTGGTAAGTTTGGAGCAAAACCAGAACTTGGTTCAACGTTAATTGATAATTCAGAAAATTAATCAGTATGCCAAGGCCTAATCAAATACCGGAAAGAAAACGAGTTGCCTTAATAGGTGATGGAAAAACTGAATTCGCATATATTGAATCCTTGAAAATAGCTTTCAAAGATAAATTATCTGGTTATTCATTGAAACCTCGATTACCAAAAGACTCATCTGTAAAGGAACTAGAAAGGTTTATAGTTGATAATCTGGACTATGATAAAGTTCTATGTATTATTGACATGGATACAAAACTAAAGAAACAAAAAGAATTAACAGACTATCTGGAGTTAAAACGAAAATACAAGAGGAAAAGTCATGTGATTTTCTACGAAACACATCCCTGTACAGAGTTATGGTTTTTGTATCATTTTCAATATACTACCAGTGTATTTGGTTTGTTCGAACCGGATTTAAAGAGGCAACTTGAAAGAAAAATACCTGATTATGAAAAGAAACCACCCTTTTGTACACATCAACATATCATTAAATGTGGTGGTGATTTTGACACTGCTGTTGTAAATGGAAGTAAATCAATAGATTCCAAAAATGCAGATGACAGAAGTTACACTTATTCTGAGATGGTTCTTTTTTTTGAAGAAATAGGTGTTGTAGAAAAAAAACCGGATGATAAAAAATAAGCATGGAAGCGTAAAGCATGTAGGGTTGGATTTCATCTGCAAAACCCGAGATGATTTCTACAATCAACACGAACTTCCAGGCGGTTATCTTATCCTTACCCATTCGTCTACTGATAAAAAGAAACGGCATTTGGAAGAAATATCTCAGAAACTGGGGTTGGAGTTGAAAGTGGAAGTGGTATAAGGGTTTATAAATCAAGCACCCCAAAAATCTGATGATATGGAGTATTCAAGTCAACAAACTGAAAACGTGGATTTGTACTGTGTTTTAGTTGTTGATAAATTTTCATGCTTTCAGAATCAGACGAAAGGTAATAATCAACAGAGGTTTCTATATCAGCCTGTGCAAAGAGTTTAGTG
>CAMDNO010000225.1 GCA_945902955.1 Porphyromonas cangingivalis | reverse complement strand
TTTCTTTTGCATGACTCGCTCGATAAACGATTGTTTTTCCAGAAAGCAATACTTTAACCAAGGGCTTTCGAGGATATTTGGTTTTTGCTCCACAGTAAGCAGCCAATATACAAATACAACAAACATCTTATCGTTTAAATAAGTATGTGAAATGGTTTTATTGACAGAACCCTCCATAAAATTGAATTTTTTAAGCAGGGTAAGGTATTTTGAAGCGGTAATTTCAATGGTAGAGTCCGCCCATTTTTGTAGGTCAGGTTCTGATTGTTTCAAGTCATTGAGACAAGCAGTTACTTCGGTAGTTTTAATACCTACTCTGCCACTGTACATGGCAGGAAAGAAAACGGATTGATTGAGATAATTCAACAACTCATTGTTGTTGGAAGCGTTCAGAAAAATCAGAAATAAGCTATCACTTGAAATAGATTCAGCCGAAACAATACTTCTGAAAATATGCTCTAACTCTTTGTTTTTAAAATTAATAAGTGTGCCTGTTATTGCTTTCTCGAACCGCTGTACCGACTTATCCGTTTTAATAGCCGTGTACGATCGGTGTCCACCGTTTTTGTTGAGTGATTCAATGGAATCATTCAAAAAAAGACTTATCAGGTTCAAATCCGGTAAGCTCCCTAAAACGTTTATATCAGAATTTATGGTCATAAAAACAGAATTTTGATAACGGTACAATGCTAAGCTGCAAAGATAGGAAAAAATGTGAAATGAATTTAATGAATTATTGGATTTCCACATACTATTGCCAAAAAAAATTATGCAAAAATACGGTATGGTTTTGACACCTTATGACAACAGTTTAATTATTTTCAAAAGAATCGGTTTTTCCAAAAAATCAAAATCCATTCGTTTTTTCGTTGGCGGAAAATCCATCAAGCTAAAATAGCTTGGTTTTTGTGTTGGCGGAAAATCCGCAGCCCTACTATTGATTGAGATTTTGTATTGCGGAAAATCCGCCGGCCCTATAGTGGTTGGTTTTTGTGTTGGCGGAAAATCCGCGAAGCTTGCTACCGGAGGTTTGGAGTTTTAATAGCTGTTAATTTAACACGGAAATGGGTGGTTGCTTTAAAATGTACAAAAGGTTTTTCGATTAAAAAAGGTGGCGATAGTTAAATATATTTAAAATAGAAATAATGTGTTGTGAAACATGTTTTTTATGAGTATTTTTGTGGAAAATTAATTATGACATCAAGTTATAAATTATTTTTCATCCGTGTTTTTATTGCTTTTCAGACGGAGCAAAACAAAGCACAAATATATAAAAATACTAACAATATTATAGTCTGAGAAAGGAGGTAATTATGAAGACAAGCCTAATAAAATTCGATGTTACGAAACTGAAAAAGCAACAGCTTGAAGGTTATGTAAGTCAAACAGTAGAATTGGTAGATATGCAGAACGCTCAAACTTTACATCTCGATGTAGAGACTGATAAGCTGAAAGCGTTGATACCGGAATTTGAGCGTTTAGCCTCGAAGTATGTTAGTTCGTATCCGGAAACGGCGCAATTTAAAATTATAAATAGCGACATTAACAATGTGTTGCGTTCTATAACTTTACAGGTGAAAGCGGCTGAGCGAATGCAATATGTGGTAAAAGCAGACGATTTGGAAATGGTGAAGGAATTTGTAGCAAGCTACATTAAACCTGCTATTCCTGAACTGATCGAGCCTACAGTGGCCATTTGTTCCGGTATGCTCAAAGAGCTGAATGCGAATGTAGCGTTGCGTACAGTAGCGGAAAGAATAGGATTAAAAGTGCATTTCGTTGAAATCCAACGGTTGGTTGATCTGGAAGCGGCTTTGCGAAGCAGCCTTTTGGAAAAAACAACTCAGCGTAAAAAATCAATCACTGTAACTTTGCGGAATCAGGTTGCGAAAGCAATTATAAATCTGCAAAAAGCGATTGAGGTGGAGCGTGAAAAGTTTCCCGAAGTGGATTACGAGCCATTAGTAAGTGGTTTGAATGCATTGAATGCGAGACATCGTATGGTGCAAAAAGCCCGCTTAACCCGTTCGAAAACTGATTCGCTGGCGCAAAACGAAGCGACAGTTGCATCGTCGTCCAAAACTACTGCAACTGTCGCTTAATGCGAGAATAATGTGAAATGACCCAATTTCCTAAAAGGAAAACAATCTAAATAAAGCTTGCAAAATCGGTTGTAAGCTTTTTTTATTTCAACTATTCAACTACAAATATAATGAGTAAGCCCACTATAGTGTTCACACAGAACTTGTTTTTAGAAATTATTAAGTTAACAAACTCCTTGTCTTTAGTCTTTGTTCTTTGCTCTTTCCTCTAAAACTTATTCATCAATGCATTCACTTCGTCGTTTACCAATTTGGCAAAATCGGATACTTTCATTGAGCCTTTGTCGCCTTCGCCTTGTCGACGAACGGATACTTCGCCATTTTCGGCTTCTTTTTCGCCCACAATAAGCATAAACGGAATGCGTTTCAATTCGTTATCGCGTATTTTGCGACCAATCTTTTCGTTGCGATCATCTACTTGTACTCTAATATCTTGCGAGTTCAGTTCTTTGGCTAATTGGAATGCGTAATCGTTGAATTTTTCGCTAATTGGAAGTACAACAACTTGGTCGGGCGTTAACCACAAAGGGAATTTTCCGGCAGTGTGCTCAATTAATACAGCCACAAAACGTTCCATAGAGCCAAATGGTGCGCGGTGAATCATTACCGGACGATGTTTTGCGTTATCGTCGCCTGTGTATTCCAACTCGAATCGTTCGGGCAAGTTATAATCTACCTGAATAGTTCCTAACTGCCAGCGACGACCAATGGCATCTTTTACCATAAAGTCGAGCTTAGGCCCGTAGAAAGCTGCTTCGCCTAGTTCCACTTTGGCTTTCAGACCTTTTACTTCGCAAGCTTTGATAATGGCGTTTTCGGCTTTTTCCCAGTTTTCGTCCGAGCCAATGTATTTTTCTTTGTTGTTCGGGTCGCGTAACGAAATCTGCGCTTCGAAATTTTCAAACTCCAACGCATTGAAAATAATAAAGATAATATCCATCACTTTCAGGAATTCCTCTTCAATTTGGTCAGGGCGACAGAAAATATGTGCATCGTCCTGCGTAAAGCTACGTACACGCGTCAACCCGTGAAGCTCACCACTTTGCTCGTAACGATATACCGTACCAAATTCGGCCATACGCACCGGAAGATCGCGGTAGGAGCGGGGTTTGAACTTGTAAATTTCGCAATGGTGTGGGCAATTCATTGGTTTCAACAGGTATTCTTCACCTTCTTCGGGTGTATGAATTGGTTGGAACGAATCTTTTCCGTATTTGGCGTAATGGCCAGAAGTTACATACAATTGTTTGTTACCAATATGTGGAGTCATTACTTGCTCGTAATCAAATCGGCGTTGGATCTTCTTCAAAAAATCCTCTAATCGTAAACGCAAAGCCGTTCCGCGTGGCAACCACAATGGCAAACCTTTACCCACCATTTCGGAGAAAGTAAATAATTCTAATTCACGTCCGATTTTTCGATGATCACGTTTTTTTGCTTCTTCGAGCAATAATAAGTATTCATCCAACATTTTCTTTTTAGGAAAAGTAATACCATAAATACGGGTAAGCATTTTGCGCTTTTCGTCGCCACGCCAGTAAGCACCAGCCACGCTGAGCAGTTTGATGGCTTTAATCTCACCTGTATTTGGCAAGTGTGGTCCACGGCAAAGGTCGGTAAAATTACCCTGCGAATACAAAGTAATTGTTCCATCTTCCAAGGCGCTGATTAATTCCACTTTATATTCGTCGCCTTTGTCTTCGAATTTTTTTAGTGCTTCGGCTTTGCTAATATCCGTTCGAACAATCAGTTCTTTGCGGGCAGCCAATTCCACCATTTTAGCTTCGATGGTTGGCAGGTCGCCTTCTTTAATTACTGCGGAGCCAGGGTCTACATCGTAGTAGAAACCGTTTTCGATAGCCGGCCCGATACCGAATTTCATGCCAGGGTACAATTCCTGAAGAGCTTCGGCCATAAGGTGAGCCGACGAGTGCCAATACGCATGTTTGGCTTCTTCATCGTCCCATTTGTGCAACTTAATGGCAGCATCGGTTTCGATAGGACGGCTAAGGTCCCAGATTTGTTCGTTTACTGTGATGGCAAGCACCTCTTGTGCAAGTCGTGAGCTGATACTTTCAGCCAATTGGAGTCCGGTGATGCCTTTGGCAAATTCACGCACCGAACCGTCGGGGAATGTTACTTTAATCATGTTTTTTGAACCTTACAAATGGTTTTTAATTTTTGTGTTGCAAAGATAGTATTTTTAGTTAATAGTGCCGCTAAAAATAAGATCGAAATATGCTATTTGCAGTTGAGATATATGAAATACGAATCTAATATTAATCTATAGGGAGATATTTCATTTTAATTTTCAGAACATTTTTTGGTTATAATGGTATTTTTTAATTCAGAGCTTTGTATCTTTGTAAAAATTTACCGAGATACGCTTATGTCAAAACCTGTTATACCTATCAGTGGACATTACAAATCGCTTTTGTTGTCGCACCCAACCCTTTTTTCTTTTGCCGAACGCCGTCAATTAAGAGCACTTCTCAAAAAGTGTTTCACACTCGAAGCATACTCACCCGAGCAGATATCGAATTTTATTCAGCAAAAAACGGCTATCGTAGATGCCCTGCTCAACGAGGTAGGATTGGGTAAAGCGGCAGTATTGAGTGTGCTTTTTCAGGATTTTATTCAAAAAAACAGAATTTCTGTCGACGAAATTGATAAAACTTTTTCCACTTCTATAAGCGCCATTACCAAGGGATTAATACGAGTACGCGACTTGTACGAACGAAATACTTCGCTCGAAACCGAAAACTTCCGTAAACTTTTACTAACTTTTGCCGAAGATGTGCGGGTAATTCTGATTATTATTGCCACACAGCTTTATCGTATGCGTGTGCTCGACAGTGAACCCGAAGTATCTCGTATGCAAGTAGCACGCGAAAGTTCGTTTTTGTATGCCCCTCTGGCTCACCGTATGGGGTTGTACAAAATAAAAACGGAACTCGAAGATTTGTCGCTGAAGCACACGAGCAGAGATATTTACAAGGAAATTGCTCAAAAAATAAACGAATCAAAAAGGTCGCGCGATAGATATATTGCCGAATTCATTGCGCCACTCAAAGAAAAATTGGCGGAACTTGGTGCCGAATTCGAGATTAAAGGACGCACAAAATCCATACATTCCATTTACAACAAAATAAAAAAGCAAAACACGCCTTTCGAAAATATTTACGACCTTTTTGCTATCCGCATTGTGTTTAATGTGTCACTCGAAAAGGAAAAAGCGCTTTGCTGGCAGGCATATTCCATTGTTGCCGATATGTATCAGCCAAACCCAAAACGTTTGCGCGACTGGCTTTCTATACCAAAATCCAACGGTTACGAAAGCCTTCACACAACCGTACTCGGTCCACAAAACAAATGGGTGGAAGTACAAATTCGCACAGTTCGCATGGACGAAGTTGCCGAAAAAGGGCTTGCCGCGCATTGGAAATACAAAGGTATTAAGGGCGAAAGCGGCATGGACGAATGGCTGAAAAACATTCGCGAAATCCTCGAAAATCCGGAACTAAATGCCGTTGATTTTATGGACGAATTCAAACTCAACCTATACGACAAGGAAGTGTTTGTGTTTACTCCAAACGGCGACTTACACAAATTACCAAAAGGTGCCACAGCTCTCGATTTTGCATTTTCCATTCACTCTGCCTTAGGCTGTAAATGTGTGGGTGCAAAGGTAAACGGCAAAAACATGCCGATAAAATACGAACTGATTAATGGCGACTCGGTAGAAGTGCTCACATCGCCCACACAGAAACCAAATCCTGCGTGGTTGCAAGTTGTAACAACTTCCAGAGCCAAAAACAAAATTCGTCAGGCACTAAAAGAAGTAGAGTTTAAAGATGCCGAAATTGGTCGCGAAACCATGATGCGACGTTTCAAAAACTGGAAAATTGAACTCGACGAAGGGAAAATTTCCCGTTTGGCAAAAAAGAAAGGCTTCAAAACCGTAAGCGATTTTTATCAGGAAATTGC